>NZ_PREY01000031.1:0-87299 GCF_002959955.1 Burkholderia sp. BE12
AAAAGTCGCCCTCGTCGCGTGCATGCGCAAACTGCTCATCACGCTCAATGCCATCGCCCGCTCGGGCGAGCGGTGGCAGCCGGATTTCAAGGGCGCATGACATGGGCTGTCTCAAGATGGTTGCTGTGTCGGCCCGACTTAGCGCTTCAGCGCTTAGTCGGGCCCCATGCAAAGCAAATTGGTTCGAGTAATGGAACACATTTGAGCGCTTTCCCGACTATGCGGCAACGCGATTCAGGAGATATGTTGTATACGTTTTGGAGATACCGGCCCGCCGATGGATACGCTCGATCTGAACCTGATTCCCTACCTCGTCGCGCTCGACGACACGCGCAACGTGAGCCGCGCGGGCGACCTGCTCGGCGTGAGCCAGCCGCGCGTGAGCACGGCGCTCGGCCGGCTGCGCGAGTACTTCGGCGATCCGCTGTTCGTGCGCACGTCGCGCGGGATGGAGCCGACGCCGCGCGCGCTCGCGCTGCTGCCGGCCGCCCGCGACGCGCTCGCGCAGATCGAGCGCGGCCTCGTCGCGCCGCACGATTTCGACCCGGCCGCGAGCACGCATACGTTCTCGATCGCGCTGTCGGACGTCGGCGAGATCGTGTTCCTGCCGAAGCTGCTGCAGGCGTTCGCGACGCTGGCGCCGCACGCGAACCTGCGTTCGGTCTCGCTCGCGCACGACGAAGTCGGACGCGGCCTCGAAGCCGGGTCGATCGATCTCGCGGTCGGCTACTTCCCCGATCTCGACGGCAACAACTTCTTCCAGCAGCGGCTGTTCACGCACCGGTTCGTCTGCCTGATGCGGCGCGGCCATCCGTTCGAGCAGACGCCGCCGTTCACGGTCGAGCAGTTCCTCGCGTGCGGGCATGCGGTGGTGCGCGCCGAAGGGCGCAGCCAGGAAGTGCTCGAGAAATATCTGGCGAAGCAGCGCATGCAGCGCCGCGCGGTGCTCGAAACGCCGCACTTCATGAGCCTGCCGTTCATCCTGAGCCGCACCGACCTGATCGCGACGGTGCCGCATGCGATCGGCTATGCGTATGCGGCCGAGCACGCGTTCATCGTGCCCGTCGAGCCGCCGCTCGCGCTGCCGCGCTTCGACCTGAAGCAGCATTGGCATCGCAAGTACCACAACGACCCGCGCACCGCGTGGCTGCGCGGCGTCGTCGCGTCGCTGTTCAACGACGAGCAGGACGAATGGCCGAAGTGAAGCAGCGGGCGCGGCGGCCCGCACGCACGACCGGCGAAAGCATGAAACAATGGCCGGATATCGGCCGCCGCAGGCGGCCTTCGATGGAGCCACTACATGGGTAAGGGAAAGAAATCCGCGCAGCCCGAGGCGGTCGCCTCCCGGCCGAGCCGCGAAGAAGCGGAAGACGCCGTGCGCGTGCTGTTGCGCTGGGCCGGCGACGATCCCGCGCGCGAAGGCCTGCTCGACACGCCCGCGCGCGTCGTGCGCGCCTACGAACAGTTCTTCGCCGGCTATGCGCTGGAACCGCGCGACATCCTCGCGCGCACGTTCAGCGAAGTCGACGGCTACGACGAAATGATCGTACTGAAGGACATCCGCTTCGAGAGCTACTGCGAGCACCACATGGTGCCGATCATCGGCCGCGCGCACGTCGCGTATCTGCCGAACCATCGCGTCGTCGGCATCTCGAAGCTCGCGCGCCTCGTCGACGCATTCGCGAAGCGCCTGCAGATCCAGGAAAAGATGACCGTGCAGATCGCCGACACGCTGTTCGACGTGCTGCAGCCGAAGGGCGTCGGCGTGATCCTCGAAGCCGCGCACCAATGCATCTCGACGCGCGGCGTGCACAAGCCGGGCGTCGAGATGGTCACGTCGCGCATGCTCGGCACGTTCCGCACCGATCCGTCGACGCGTCGCGAATTCCTGTCGATCGTCGCGAATCCTTCCTCGGTCAACCTGACGAATACCTGATGGAGCAGACGAAGCAAACGGCGTACGCGCCCGTCGTGCTCGTGACCGGCGCCGCGCGCCGGGCCGGACGCGCGTTCGCCGAGTATTTCGCCGCGCACGGCTATCGCACGGCGGTGCACTACGACCGTTCGGCCGATGCCGCGCGGGCCGCCGCCCATGCGATGGCCGAACGCGGGCACGATTCGGCGGCGCTGCAGGCCGATCTGTCCGATGCCGCGCAGATCACCGCGCTGATCGATCAGGTCTATGCGCGCTTCGGGCGCCTCGACGTGCTGGTCAACAACGCGTCGGTGTTCTGGCAGGACCATTTCCCGAGCTTCGATCTCGCGGCGTTCGACCAGGCATGGGCCGTCAACTGCCGCGCGCCGATCCTGCTCACGCGTGCGTTCTACGAGCGGGCCCGCGCGGCCGGCACGCAGGGTGTCGTCGTGAATGTGGTCGATCAGAAGATCAAGGAAAACTTCCACCGCGACCATTTCAGCTACACGGTCGCGAAGGCCGCGCTCGGCAACTTGACGCAGATGCTCGCGCTATCGTCCGCGCCGGTGCTGCGCGTGAATGCGGTGTTCCCGGGGCTGATGCTGCCGAGCGACGACCAGACGCAGGCCGACTTCGAACACGCGAGCCGCGCGTCGACGCCGCTTGCGCGCATCGCGGGCCCCGACGACGTCGCAAGCGCGATCCTGCTGCTGACGGGCAATGCGTACAACGGCGTGGATTTCGTCGTCGATGCGGGCCAGAACCTGATCCGCGTGGATCAGGACGTGCTGTACAAGCACCGCTCGCCGGACGGCAAGCACTGACGCACGCGCGGCGCGCGCCCGTTCGGATCGAGCGCGCCGCCGCCCGCCGCGTTACGGCTTCTCGGCGCTGCCGCCTTCGCGGACCTTGCCCTGCGCGACGCTCGTGCCGGGCGGCACGCTGTGCGTGAGCCACACGTTGCCGCCGATCACCGAGCCGCGCCCGATCGTCACGCGGCCGAGAATCGTCGCGCCCGCATAGATCACCACGTCGTCCTCGACGACCGGGTGCCGTGCATTGCCCTTCACCAGCGCGCCTTCGCCATCGGCCGGGAAACTCTTCGCGCCGAGCGTGACGGCCTGGTACACGCGCACGCGCTCGCCGATGATCGCGGTTTCGCCGATCACGACACCCGTGCCATGGTCGATGAAGAAGCTCGGGCCGATCTGCGCGCCCGGGTGGATGTCGATGCCGGTCGCCGAGTGTGCGATTTCATTGATGAACCGCGCGAGCAGCGGCACGCCGAGCTGGTGCAGCGCATGCGCGAGCCGATGGTGCATCATCGCGAGCACGCCGGGGTAGCACAGCAGGATCTCGGTGATGTGCTGCGCGGCCGGATCGCCCGCATATGCGGCCTGGATGTCGCTGACGAGCAGCGCGCG
This sequence comes from Burkholderia sp. BE12, assembly GCF_002959955.1. NCBI lineage: Bacteria > Pseudomonadati > Pseudomonadota > Betaproteobacteria > Burkholderiales > Burkholderiaceae > Burkholderia > Burkholderia sp. BE12. The sequence continues at coordinate 3,340 of NZ_PREY01000031.1, forward strand.
GATCGCCGGCAATTGCCGGCCGAATTCGCGCGCGATCTCGAACGCGCGTTCGTCGAGCTCGGCGAACGGCGTATCGACATGCTCCGGCAGGAACGGCAACGCGCGGCGAATCTGCTCGGACAGGACGCGCAGCGTGCTTTCGAGCGTGTGGCCGACGTAGTAGTCGACGCTTTCGTCGGTCAGGTCGGGCGCGCCGTAGTGCGTCGGAAACATCGACGCGCGCAGGCCGGTCACAATCTTGCAGATTGCATCGCGCGACGGCAGTTCGCGGATGCCGCGCGGATGGCGCGTGCGATGGAGTTCCTCGCGCGACTCGCGCAAGCCGGAGACGATTTCTTCGAGGCCCCACTGACGGGCGGGTGATGTCGACATATGCCAATGCGGGCAGCCGCGCTCGGTTGCACGGCCGCTAATAAAGTGACGGGTTCCGCAAGATTACCGCGTTTTTTGTCCGGGAGCGGCCCCCGGGGATCGGCCGGACGGCCGACGCTGCATGAGCGCGATGGCGTCACATCGAGATGCTGCTCGCGTCGATCCAGCGTACGGCCCAGTCGCGCGCGTGCGCGATCGCGTCGCCTTCGTCGTTGAACTGGAGCTCGATCGGAAAAAACCGGTTCGCGACGAGCTCCCCGTCGCTCGATCGGGAGATCACGACGTAGGGCTTGAATGAACCGTCACTGGCGCGTGCGGGCGCGCAATTCAACAGATAACCGCGGTGCGTGAAGGCAGTAGTCGCTTGCATGAATCCGCCACCTCTAGTCCCTTGCTTTGTTGTTCGCTACCCGTCTTTAAGGGTGCTGCGGCGCCCCGGCGCGGGCAGAGGCGGCGAGACTCCATCCCCTGTCGCCGCTTCGCAGGAAAAGAATCATACTCTGTAGAAAACGTGTCTTCTAGCTGAAATAAATCATGACAAATCAGTGCGCGTCGAGCGACCGCGGCGATCGCCCCTGCGCATTTTCCCGTTGCGCCCGGAACGGGATTTGCTTCGATCCGGAGCGTGTCGCCGCCAGGAGAGCCGTGATGGAATCATCCGCTCAAACCGCGCGTGTGCGCGCGCGCAGCATCGAACTCGACAACGACGACACGCACGACAGCACGGTCGACACCGACGGCAAGAACCGCGAAGCGTCGCGCCTCGCCGGAGCCGGGCCGATCTCGCCCGACCAGGTCACGCGCAGCAACGCGTCGCTCGTCAACGCGATGCCGGAAGCCGGCGACGGTCTCGCCGGTTTCGACAGCCGCCCCGACGGCAATCACCCGGCGTTCGCCTTGCGCGCCGGCTACAGGGTGATCGAGAAAGGCTTCGACGCGCCGCCCGCGGGCGACACGCCGTTCGGTCCCGTTCACCGGATGCACGGCAGCGCGTACTGGCCCGGCCACGGCCGCCGGCCGGAGCGCGTCATCGAGTTGACCGTCGTGCCGGGATAGCCGGCGCGGCGTTTGAATCGATCGTTCGTTCAGGAACCGCCATCGATCGATGACGTGAATCGGCGCGCGCGATTCGGCCGCGCGCCTCGCTCGTACGGGGCCGGAGCGAACGATTCCGTACATGGGCATCGGCGTTCGACGTCATGCATGCCGCGCATCGCATCGACGCACATGCATTGACCGAGGTCATGGCGCCACGGCGCGATTGCGATTGAATGGCGATGCGTGCGGCGCATCCGCATGGTTGCCGTGACGGGTCGATGCGTGCGCATACGTTTTCGCCGCCGATGCGGCCGAACACGCGACACGCATCGCGCGGTGCAGCATGCGTCGCGCGCATGGCCGTGTGCGACGGCGACAGGCCCGCGCGGCCGCGCGGCACGGCGGGCATCTCGCTGCACGATCGTGCCCGTTGGTTTACTCTGCCTCGCAGCATTGCTGCATTGCCCAGCCCCATCGGCCATCCGGCCGACTTCGTTTCAACTCGCCACTCGGAGACACTATGTACAAGCGTATTCTGGTTGCCGTCGACGGCAGCGACACGTCCCGCCATGCGTTCGATGCCGCGCTGGCGCTCGCGAAAGCGCACGGCGCGCAGCTGCAGCCGTTCTACGTCGTCGAGAACGCCGCGATCTACTACAACGTGCCCGGCTACGATCCGTCCGTGCTGCGCGATCAGCTCGTCGCGCAGGGCAACGCGCTCGCGCAGGATTTCGCGAAGCTGATGCAGGCCGCCGGCGTGAAAGGCGAAACGCGGCTGAACGAAGCGACGTCGCTCAACGACGTATCGTCGCTGATCCTCGACGGCGCGAAAGCGTTCGGCGCCGATCTGCTGGTGCTCGGCACGCACGGCCGCCGCGGCTTCCGACGCCTCGTGCTCGGCAGCATCGCCGAACAATGCGCGCGCCACGCGACGCTGCCCGTGTTGCTGATTCCGGCGGCCGCCAACGCAGACGAGCCGGCCGCCTGAGCGGCGTTCGGCCGGCGTGGCCGGTCGCGACGTTTTGTCACCCGACAGCGGCAACTTGCGGTGGGACAATGATTTCGTCGATTCAACGCCGGAGTAAACGATCATGCTGACGCCCGTCGCCACCCGCCCCGCCGCCACGCCCCATGCCGGTAGCTGGGCTCCCCGCCAGGCACCGCACTGCTCGTCGTGCGCGATGCGGCACCTGTGCATGCCGCAGGGCCTGGCGCCCGAAGCGCTCAGTCGCCTCGAGTCGGTCATCTGCGCGGCACGCCCGGTCAAGCGCGGCGAAGCGCTGTTCCGCGAAGGCGACGCATTCGACAACCTGTACGCGGTGCGCTCGGGTTCGCTGAAAACCGTCGCGACGCGCCATGACGGCCGCGAACAAGTCACCGGCCTGCATCTCGCCGGCGAAGCGCTCGGCCTCGACGGCATCTGCGACGATACGCACCCGCGCACCGCGGTCGCGCTGGAAGACAGCTCCGTCTGCGTGATTCCGTACAGCGCGCTCAAGGCGCTGTGCTCGGAAGCCGGCTCGATGCAGTTGCGCATGCACAAGCTGATGAGCGAGCAGATCGTGCGCGAAACGTCGCAAACGATGCTGCTTGGTTCGCTGAACGCCGAAGAGCGCGTCGCCGCGTTCCTGCTCGACGTGTCGTCGCGCTACCTGAAGCGCGGCTACTCGCCGTCGGAATTCAACCTGCGGATGACGCGTGAAGACATCGGCAGCTATCTCGGCATGACGCTCGAAACGGTCAGCCGCACGCTGTCGAAATTCCAGAAGCGCGGCCTGATCGAAATGCAGGGGCGCCACGTGCAGATCGTCGACTTCGACGGCCTGCAGCACCTCTGACACCGCACGGCGCGCGTCTCGCGCGCGCCGCTTGCATCACGTCGCCGGTCAATCGAGAAACAGCGCGGCACGCGCCTTCAGCGCCGCGCTGAAATCGTCGAGCCAGCCGATCGACAGACGCCAGCTCTGCCAGTACAGATCGATGTCGATGGTTCGCCCGCGCGACATGTCGATCAATTCACCCGCCGCCAGTTGGCGATCGACCATCCGGTCCGGGCACATCCCCCATCCCAATCCCGTTTCGCATGCGCGCAAATAGCCCGCGACGTGCGGTATCCAGTGCTGCGGCGGATCGAGATCCGCGCGCGTCACGCGCCGGATGAAGCGCGCCTGCAACCCGTCCTTCGGATTGAACATTACGCACGGCGCGCAGCGCAGCGCATCGCGCGTGATCCCCGCGTCGAAATAACGGGCGTAAAACGCCGGCGAGCACACCGCGCGATAGCGGATCCGCCCGAGCCGCTCCGACCGGCATCCCTGGATCGGCTCGGCCTGCGCGGTCACGGCGCCCTGCACGCTGCCGTCGCGAATGCGTGAGGCCGTGTAATCCTGATCGTCGATCACGAGGTCGAGCAGCGTCTCGCGTTCCGTGCAGAACGGCCCGACCGCGTCGATGAACCACGTCGCGACGCTGTCGTCGTTGACGGCCACGCGCAACGTCGGCCACGCGCTCGCGATCTGGCCCGGTAGCGCCGGCATCCGGCCGCCCAGTTCGGCTTCCAGCAACTGCACGCGTTCGGTATGCCGGCACAGCAGCGCGCCCGAGGTGGTCGCGACACACGGCTGCCCGCGCTTGACGAGCACGCTACCGACCCGCTCCTCCAGCAGCTTCACGCGCTGCGACACCGCCGACGGCGTGACGTTCAGCTCCTTGGCCGCCCGTTCGAACGAACCGTGCCGGATCACGGCGGCGAGCGCATCGAGCAACGCGTAGTCGAGCATTAGATTTCCTTAATCCGCATTAGGTGATTTAGCTTCTCTTATTTTCGTGCCGATCGCAGACTAGCGCTACCCGATTCATTCGTCTACTGCTTCCACGGCTGTCCCTCATCATGAACTGGCTCGCTTTTTCCCACGGCGCCGCACTGTGCGCGTCGCTCATCGTCACCATCGGCGCGCAGAACGCGTTCGTGCTGCGCCAGGGCATCATGCGCTCGCACGTCGGCAAGATCGTGCTGCTGTGCGCGGTGTCCGACATGATCCTGATCGGCGCGGGCGTCGGCGGCGCATCGGTGCTCGTCGAACGCTATCCGACCTTCGTCCATGCGGTGCTGTACGTCGGCCTCGCGTATCTCGCGTGGTTCGGCATCAACGCGCTGCGCCGTGCGTTCAAGCCGGGCCACGACACGCTCGACGTGCGCGGCGACGCGGTCGCGCCGCCGCCGCAGAGCACGCTCGCGATCGTGCTGATGACGCTCGCGTTCACGTGGCTCAACCCGCACGTGTATCTCGACACGTTCCTGCTGATCGGCACGGCCGGCGCGCGCGAACCGGAAGGCGGCCGGCTCGCGTTCGCGATCGGCGCGATGACGGCCAGCGTCGTGTGGTTCCTCGGGCTCGGCTATGGCGCGCGATTGCTGGCGCCGTGGTTCCGCAAGGCGGTCGCGTGGCGCGTGCTGGATGGCGCGATCGGCAGCATGGTGCTGTTTCTCGCGGCCGTGCAGTTGCGGTAGGGAGGAGAGCGTCGCGGCCGATGCTGTCTGCCGCGACGTCAGGTCAACCGCTCGCGGTCGCGAGCGGTACCGCGTTCGACGTCAAGCCGTCGATGTGGCGTCGGGCAGCGTGCCGCCGATCGCCGCCGGCTGGTTGCTGGCCAGTTGGGGTTCGTTGGCGGCCATCGGGTCCTGCTGCTTCGCCGGATCGACCTTGGCGAGTTGCGTGGCGGCCTGCTCGGCCTTGTCGCCCTCGTAGCGCCAGTACAGGAACTTCTTGCCGCGCTTGCCCATGAAGTACTGGCGGTTGACCGACCAGCGGCTCGATTCGGCGAAGCCGACGTGACCGTCTTCCATCTGCTTTTTGAAGCCCGCGATCGAGTCGTGCACGTAGTGATCGAAGAACCGGTCGAACGTCGCGCGCGCCGCCGGATCGATGCCGCCCAGCCAGTTGCCGGTGACCCGGGTGGCCGCGTCGATCGCCTTGTACTGCTCCGAGATGGTCCGCGTCAGGACGCCCCCGTTGGCGCGACGGATGAGATCCGTATCTTCGTTCCATTCGCCGTCGGTAATGGCCATGTAGGGGTTCACGCCACCCGGCGGCTTCAGTCGGCCGTCGTGCAGGCGCCTGCTGCGGCTCGCGCGCCACTGGTAATAGCGGTTCATGTGCCAGATGACCTGCGACTCGAGCCTGTCGCTGTTCGACGCCACGCCCGCGCGACGCTCGTTGCCCTGCCCCATGTACACGTTCCATGCCGTCTCCAGCTCAGGGGAAATCGCGAACAGCCCGCCGGCCGTTTCCATGACCTCCTTCGGCTCGCGGAGCGGCACGCCGGCCTTCCACGCGTCGATATAGAGATTGTTCAGCGGGATGTTGGCCAGTTCGTTGGTTCGCCCTTCCTGGTAGTTGCGCTCGTAGCCGCCGCCCACGTCCGAGTGCATGCCGGGGTAATACACCTCGCGGCAGTTCGCGGGAAGCTTCTGGTCCTCGCGCACCGAATCGCCGGGGAATTTCTCCCGCACCTCATGCGACGCGACATAGTGAACGCATTGCCGGACGTAGTCCGGAATGCGGATGTCGTTCGCCCATTCCGCATGGCCGCCCTTGTCGATGCTGTGGAGCAGGCCGCCGTAGACCGGCCCGAGGATCCCGCCGACGATGTAGGGCGCCGCCTTCTCCAGGCGGCTGCCGCCGAAGCCCGTCGACGCCACCGTATCGAGGATGCCCATGAAGTACACGACCACTTCGGGACGCATCCCCTTCATGTTCTTCTTGTTCCACCAGAGCCGGCCGCCGATGTTCTCGGCCAGTTGCTCGGTCAGCATGCGGACGAACGCCCGCGCCTCCGTGGCGCCGCGCGAGAAGCCGAACGCGGCCACGTTGATCTGACTCACGGCCGGCATGTGGTTCGCCACGTGCTTTTCGAGTTCGCGGAGCATCCAGCGGATGCGCGCCTCGCCCTTGCTCGCGGCCGCCATGCCCAACGCGCCGTCGATACCCGCGCCCGAATCGCCGACCTTGCTGCACGGCGTGCCGACGCCCTCGACGTACCGGCCCATCGTGCGCGGATTGGCCTTGTTGAACGGGACATGGGCAAACATCGCGAGCTTGGCGATGTTGCTGTACTTGGTCTTCGCGACGTCCGTCGCGCCGTTGCCGTCCGCGCCGTAGTTGTTGCCCGTGCCGTCGAAGAAGGCCGTGAACCACACGGGCTTCGGACACTCCTTGCATTGCTCGACCCGCAGCGGATCGAGCGCCTCGCGGTACCCGTTGCGGATCGAATCCTCGACCGGCGTGATATCGGTGATGCGTCGAATGAGGGGGGGATTGCTCATGGCGGTTACGCTCCTGTTCCGGCTACGCGTCCAGCGTCAATTCCACTGGGCCGGCTTCTTGCGCCCGTAGAACGGATTGGGAATTTCCTTCAGGCACGCGCGGTCGGTCAGCTTGCGCTGCGCGTCGCGCTTCGAAAGGGCCACCTTCGGGTCCGGGCCGTCGACGCCGAAATCCATGTCGCCTTCCACGCGGCCGTCGGGGAAGAAATGCAGCACGATGCCGCCGCTCTTGTCCTTGACGGGCGGGCGCGTGACCGTGATCTCGCCTTCGCACCACGCCATCCCCGGCTGGGTTTCGCGGTGGGTGTACGGGTCGTAGTTCGGAGACGACGCTTCCATCGCGCGCTTGTCGACCACACGCTCCCACCACACCTTAAACGTCTTCGGGGTCTTCCAGCGGAAATCCCATGCGAGACTCGGGCGCGAACCGCCACCGCCGGACCAGTACTTCGCACTCCGTGGCGTGGCGCGCGCGCCGTCGGCGCTTGCCGCGTCGTCGAGGCTGTTCCTGTCCGGCGGCAGCAGATAGACGCCGTAGATGTCGTAATCCGTATAGTTGAAGGACCCGGCGGTGATGATGTCGTAGTTCGGGTCGTTCCATTTATTCACTTCGCCGGGCGCAAGGCTGTCCTTTTCGGCATCGTTCACGCTCTTGCTGCACGCAGCCGTGGAAAAAACCATCACGGACAGCAAGGTGATCCAGCAGCGGTTCATATTGAACTTCCTTCTCTTCCAGTCGATTTCATTCGAGTCGCATCGCGAAGGCGCCATCATCCGGCCACTTCCTGCATCCGCCGCCAATCCTCGGCCGGCACCAGCGCCAGCGCCTCCGGAAACGCCTGCCCCTGCGCCACCGCGTCGAACACGGCGGCCATCGCCGGATCCTCGTCGAAACGCGCGCCGTACCGCAATGCCAGTTCGCAATAGATCAGCAGCGACGCCGCGTTGTCGGCACCGTGCGCCCGGCAGCGTACCAGTTGATCGCGCACGAAGCCGTAATGCTGCGCGGCCGGCAACGACGCCAGCAGCGCGGGCTTTTCGGCACGCAGCCGCTCGAGCATCGTGTACGGATAGCAGGCGGCGAGCAGATCGTCCTCCTGCGCCTGGGTCAACTGCAGCGGAAACTCGGCGGCCTGCGTGACGTTGGCGGGCACGGCGATTTCCGCCGTCCGGATCTGCAGCGCGGTATCCAGGTGAATCCAGTGCCGCACGCCCTGCGCCAGATACGCGCGATGCGAGGCGGGCAGCATGTCGAGCCAGAACGGCAGCACGCGCGGATCGAAGAAGCGCATCAGCATCACGCTCTCCATCTGCTCGAGCTGGACATCCACCATCGGCGCAAGATGCGCGGCCAGTCGCTCGAGCGACAGCGGCGACACGAGCACGCTCGCCGCCGGCCACGGAATGCTGCGCGGCTCGATGGCGTCCGCCGCCTCGGCGCTGTCGGCGGCGGGTTGCCACTCGAACAGCAGCGGCCCGACCACTCTTGCATCGTCGTCGGCGTCGTCGAGCAGCGAGGCCGCGACGAACGCGGGCCACGACGCCTTTTCATCGTCCGGCAACGTATCCAGCAATGCACCGTCGATCAGGACGTAAGCGCGCAGCCCGTCCTGCGACGACAGCGCAGCCCGCAGCACGTCGGCCGCCTGCGCGGCGATCAGGTCATGCGTCATTCGATGCCTCGCCTCACGCCTTGGCCGCGAACGGCGACGCCATCGAGGCCGCGTTGACCATGCACGGCGCGCACGCCGTGCCCGGGAACGCCCGCGCGGGCACCGGCAGGCTGTCCGGCCCGATGAACGTATGCGACGCGGCGTGCGCGGTCCATTCGCCCTTGGTCCCGTGGACGATGCCGCTGCCGTTCCAGCGCGTATAGCTGGTCCCGCCGTTGATCAGGACTTCTTCCTTGGCGGTGATGGTGATGCGGTTCGCATCGACCTTCACGTCCAGCTTGGCCAGCACGTTGATGCTGTCCTTCAGCGCCTGGATGTCGATGTCGGCGGCGGCGGCCACGAGCCGAATGCCTTTCTCGAACGCGGCGACGCGCACCGCCTCCCGCGCGCTGACCAGCATGCTCTTGCCCGCGGCGATGCTCGTGTGGGCCCCGCTCGTCAACGCGACGTGCTGGTCGCTCGCGACATGGGTCGACCCCGTCGTCGTGGCCAGGATCCCCGCCGGGCTGGCGAGTGCGAGGAACGGCTGCGCGAATTCCGGAAACTCGCCCTGCTGCGGATTGCCGCCGCTGCCCCGCAGGCCGTCGTTCTGCGTTCTGAGCGCCTGATGGACGGCATCCTGGTCGCCGGACTCCTGCGCCTTCACGTCGTGCGCGGACCCCGACAACGCTTCGTGCAGGTCGTGCGCGTTGTCGAGGCGCGCGACGGTCTCGCCGATGTCGGTTGCGTGGGCGCGCGCGTCGTAGCGCGCCTCGCTGGTCACGAGCAGGCCCTTGGCCGCCCGCACCGCGCCATGCGCGTCGGTCCGCAACTCGAACCCGCGGGCGCGCTGATCGGTGCGCCCCTGTGTCGCATCGATGCGAACGTTATGCCCGAGCGTCAGTTCGCTGGCGTCGGTATCGCTGCGCAGCTTCAGCTGGAGCTGCTGCGGCGTATCGTCGAGCAGCACGTGATTCGAGCGCCCGCCCGCCGCGTTGCCGCTGTCGCCCGACAGCTCGCGACTGCGCAGGCCGGTCAGCACGTGCTGGTCGGGCAGCGCCCACGGCGGCATCCGTTCCGCGTTGTACGTGGTGCCCGACACGACGGGCCGGTCGGGATTGCCGTCGAGGCACATCACGAGCACCTCGCTGCCCACGCGCGGATGCGCGATCATGCCCTTCTCGCCGCCCGCCCAGCCGGCGGCCACGCGAATCCGCGCGCTGATCTGCGCCGCACGATCCCAGTGATACACGATGCAGACCCGGCCATATTCGTCGACGTCGACGCTGCCGGCCCCCTTCGCGCCGGCGACGGTCGCGGTTTGCGGCGCCAGCACGCGCACGGGTTCGCTGTTGAACCCGCGGCCCGGGCGCCAGGGCGTACGCCGATGGCCTGCGACGAAGCGGTTGCGATACTCGGGCTTGCCGTCGGCCTGCAGGTAGTTGTTCGCCGCTTCGTGACGGGCTTCGAGAATCAGGTATTCGTGATCCTGCGGGCTGCCCGACGCCACGCTGAAGTGATCGGACAGCTGGAACCAGCGCCCGGACAGGATGCCGTGATGGTTGCCGGCCGCATCGAAACGCGTCGCGGCCGCCTCGATCTCTTCCATCCGCACACGCGCGAGCGCGTCGCCGGCGCGCGTCTGTTTCGCGAAGCCGTAGTGCCCCACGTATTCGTGATGCTCGACCTGCGGCGCGACACCCGGCGGATGCAGCGTCGGAATCTGCGCATTGGCCGCACGCGGCGCCTTGAAGTCGAACGCCGTCGCGCTGTAACTGCCGGCGGACAACGACCGGACCGCGGACCATTGCGAAATGGCGTCGGCGGCCATCGGGCCGTCGTGCGTCTGGAAGCGGATCTCCGGTGAGCGGCCGTCGATGGGCGGGCACTGCACCGTGCTGTCGTCGCCGACGATCAGCTTCACGCCTTTCTCGTCGTGCTCCCACCAGTACAGGCATCCGACGGCTTCGAGATGGCGGACGATGTAGTTCCAGTCGCTTTCGCCGAGGCCGCCGCCCTGGACGTTCATCGTGCGCGCGGGATCGTCGCCGCGCACGCGCCACTCCCACGACGGCGCGAGCCCCTGGTAATCGGCGAGCAGCGTGCCGATCTGCTGCTGAAGCGATTGGCCGAGGAACAGGCGGTTGTTCACGCGGGTCCGCAGGAAATGGCTCCACGGGCGCAGCACCGCACGATATTCCGCGATCGAATCGTCGTTGCGGACCAGCGAAAACTCGGTGCAGTAACCGGTGAAATAACGCAGGCCGCCGTCGGGGCGCACCATCGACACCGCGAGCAGCTTGCCCAGCATGTCGGCCAGCGTGACGCCCGCCTCTCCGGACAACAGCGTCACCTCGAAGGTGAAATCGATCCCCAGCCCTTCGTGCGCGACGAGACGCTCGGCGACCAGCCGCGCCGGACGTTGCCGCCCGTACGAGTCGGTCACCGACGGCGCGTCGTCGTGAGGAAAGGACAGCGCGAGCAGGCGCTTGTCTTGCTGGAAAAACGGGGTTCGAATGAATGCCGCCAGGTCAGCCATGACCGCCTCAGAATGATTTTTCGTTCGTATGGCAGCGGCCCGCTGCCTCCCTTAATTTTGGGATGAAAGGATATCGTAGACAACGCAGCGCGACAACATTGACGCCATGCGTCATTTCCCTAACCCGTCACGGAAAATCGGTAATAAATACAGCGCCTTGCGCGTGCCGGACCGGCGCTCGAACGGAGCTTGCCGCCATGATGACGTCGCGTCGTCCGCCATGCCGGCACGCGAGCGCGAAACCCGCGGGTTGGTGCGCCGGCGACGGAACCTCGTCACGCGCTTCGCCGTCTCAACGCGACCGGCTTCATGTCACGCAGTCCCGTCCCGTCACCCGCAGATATCGGAGCAGAACATGGCACTTCGCACCCTCGGCACCTCCCGCATCCAGGTTTCGCCGCTCGCGTTCGGCGGCAACGTCTTCGGCTGGACCGTCGACGAAAACGCATCGTTCGCGTTGCTCGACGCGCTCGCCGACACCGGCATCAACTTCATCGACACGGCCGACGTCTATTCGGCCTGGGTTCCCGGCAACCACGGCGGCGAATCGGAAACGATCATCGGCAAGTGGCTGAAGCGCTCCGGCAAGCGCGAGCAGGTCGTGATCGCGACCAAGGTCGGCCTGCTCGACGCACGCGCGGGGCTGTCGAAAGACAACATCCTGAAGGCCGTCGACGATTCGCTGCGCCGGCTGCAGACCGACTACATCGACCTGTATTTCTCGCACCGCGATCTGGCCGACACGGCCCCGCTCGAAGAAACGCTCGGCGCCTATCAAACGCTGATCGACGCGGGCAAGGTACGCATCATCGGCGCGTCGAACTACAGCGGCGCACGCCTGCGCGAAGCGGCCGCCATCAGCGCGCGCGACGGGCTGCCCGCGTACCAGGTCATCCAGCCCGAATACAACCTGCTCGACCGCGCCGGCTACGAACGCGATCTCGAGCCTGTCGTGCGCGACCTGAAGCTCGGCGTCGTCAACTATTACGCGCTCGCGAGCGGGTTCCTGTCGGGCAAGTACCGCAGCGAGGCCGACCTGAAGAAGAGCGTGCGCGGCGATCGCGTCGCCGGCTATCTGAACGAGCGCGGCCTGCGCATCCTCGCGGCGCTCGACGCCGTGTCGGCGAAGCACGGCACGCAACCGGCCGCGATCGCGCTCGCGTGGCAGATCGCGCGGCCGACGATCACCGCGCCGATCGCGAGCGCGACGTCGCTCGCGCAGCTCGCCCTGCTCGGCGAAGCGATCCGCGTCACGCTCGATCAGGACGACATCCGCCAGATCGACGCCGCCAGCGCGCCCTGAAGTCCGTGGCGACGGCGGGCGGGCGGCCGTCGCCTTCGTCGAAGTAAACTGGCAGCACCTACCCCAAAGCCGCGCGGTCGTCTTGACTCGCACGGCCGCTTCCGTTGACCGGCAAGGACATCGACCGCGCGATCGCCCGCCGCGCCCCGCCGCAAGCGCGTCACGCGCCGGCCCCGGGTCTTTCACGGATTGACCGCGGCGTCCGGCGTGCCCGAGACTGCGCCGCTCGGGCCGTCATCGGGAGAACGTCATGCCGGACACCAGCACGGAGATCGCCACGATTTCGACGCGCGCCGTACGCGGCGCCGAGCGCGTCGACTTCTGGGTCGACCATGTCGCGCGCACGCTCGTGCGGATCGAATGCAGCGGAAAGTCGTCCGAAGGGATCGATGCGTCGCTGCGCAAACGCGATCTCGGGCTGTTCCGCGCGTGCGACATCGTCGCGAACCGGCACGCGGTCGTGCGCACGTCGCACAACATCCATGCGGACCAGCGCGACGCCGTCTTCATCTGCCTGATGCACGAAGGGCATGGCTATACGTTCCAGGACGTCGACTGCATGCAGCACGGGCCCGGCGACCTCGTGCTGTACGACACGTCGATGCCGTACGGTCACGGCTTTCCCGCCGACATGGCGATGACGGTGCTCGACGTGCCGCGCGACGTGTTCGAAGCGCGCGTCGGCCCGTGGCGCTACCGCAGCCTCGTCAAGATCGACCGCGGCGACGGCGTCGCGTCGTGGGCCGTGCGGCAGGTGTATGCGCTGCTCGCCGCGCCGCCGGAACCGACGCCCGACGCGCGCGAACGGCGCGCCGCCGCGATCCTCGATCTCGTGCAGTCGATGCTGCGGCTGCGCGACGGCGATGCATCGCCGACGAAGTCGACGGTCCACACGCTGTCGCGCGCGAAGACGTTCATCGAAAGCCATCTCGCCGACGACGATCTCGACAACCAGTCGGTCAGCCGCGCGATCAACCTGTCGCCGCGCCAGCTCGCACGCGTGTTCGAGATCGAGGGGATGCCGCTCACGCGCTACATCCTCGCGCGGCGGCTCGAACGCTGTCGCGCCGACCTGCGCGACCGGTCGCTGAAGCACCTGACGGTCAGCGAGATCGCGTTCCGCTGGGGCTTCAACAACAGCGCGCACTTCAGCCGCAGCTATCGCGCGCGGTTCGGCGAGACGCCGAGCGACACGCGCGCGCCGGCCGACGCGTGCTAGCGCCCGTTCCCGCTCCCGGCCGCTCACACCGCCACTCGCGTCATGTCCCGGCGAGGCAAGCACGGCGTCCGCCCCGGTCAAATGGGGCTGCAACCCGCTCGCTAAGCTGACCTCCTGCGCGGCGGCATGTGTTCCGCCGCCCGACAGCAAGGAGAAGAAGCGGGATGGAGACGTACGACCACATCGTCGTCGGCGGCGGCTCGGCCGGCTGCACGGTTGCGCACCGGCTCGTGAAGGCCGGCCGGCGCGTGTTGCTGCTGGAGGACGGCCCGAAGGACGACAGCCTGTTCATCCGGATTCCGGCGACGTTCATCCGCGTGCTCGGCACGCAGCGCACGGTGACGTTCGAAAGCGAGCCGCAGCCCGGCGCGGCGGGACGCAAGACCTACGTGCCGCAGGGCCGCACGCTCGGCGGCGGCAGCTCGGTCAACGCGATGCTGTACGTGCGCGGCACGCGCGAGGACTACGACGACTGGGCCGCGCTCGGCTGCACCGGCTGGGGCTGGGACGACGTGCTGCCCGCGTTCAAGCGCGCCGAATCGCATCTGCGGCTGTCCGAGCCGTATCACGGCACCGACGGGCCGTTGAAGGTCGGCGACACGCGCTTCCGGCATCCGCTGAGCCTCGCGTTCGTGAAGGCCGCGCAGGAAGCCGGCATCGCGTACAACGACGACTTCAACGGCGCCGCGCAGCATGGCGTCGGCTTCTATCACACGACGATCTTCGATGGGCAGCGCGGCAGCACCGCGGCCACCTATCTGGCCGACGCGATCGCCGATCCGAACCTGCGCGTGCTGACCGGCTGCCGCGTGACGCGCATCCGGTTCGACGGCCGCCGGGCGAGCGGCGTCGAATGGCGCACCGCGAGCGGCGCATCAGGTTCGGCCGCCGCGCGCGCCGACGTCGTGCTCGCGGCCGGCGCGTTGAGCACGCCCAAGCTGCTGATGCTGTCGGGCATTGGCCCCGGCGCACACCTGCACGCGCACGGCATCGACGTGCTGCACGACAACCGCGACGTCGGCGCGCACTACCAGGATCATCTCGAGGTATCGATCTACGGCCGCAGCGACGCGCCGATCAGCCTGCTCGGCGAGGATCGCGGGTGGAAGGCGTTGCGGCACGGGCTGCAATGGATGCTGTGCCGCTCGGGCCTGCTGACGTCGAACGTCGTCGAATCGGGCGCGTTCGTCGATACGACCGGCAGCGGCCGCCCGGACATCCAGTTCCACGTGCTGCCGACACTCGTCGGCGACGTCGATCGCGAACCGCTGCCCGGCCACGGCCTGTCGATCAACCCGTGCCTGCTCCGGCCGCGCTCGCGCGGCTCCGTGCAACTGCGCGGCAACGATCCGGCCGCGCCGATCCGGTTCGACAGCGGCGCGCTGTCCGATCCGGCCGACGTCGAGGGCCTCGTGCGGGGCGTCGCGCTCGCGCGGCGGATTCTGCGTGCGCCGTCGCTCGCGCGCATCGTTCGCGAAGCCGAGACGCTGACCGATGCCGCGCTCGCCGACTACGTGCGGCGTCGCGCGAAAACCGTCTATCACCCGGCCGGCACGTGCCGCATGGGCAACGACGCGCACGCGGTCGTCTCGCCGCGTCTCGCGGTGCAGGGCGTCGACGGATTGCGGATCTGCGATGCATCGGTGATGCCGCGCATCGTGTCCGGCAACACGAATGCGCCGACGATCATGATCGCGGAACGCTGTGCGGAATTCATACTGGCGGAATGACGCGATGCGCATGCACCGCGGCGCGCCGCGCTGCGCCGAAACCGAAAGCGGCGCGTGATGCATGCGCCGCCGCCAAACCATCGGAAAACCGGCATCACCCCCCGGCCGCACGCACCGCATCGCGCAGCGCCATCGGCGACGCGCCGTAGCGCTCGCGAATCGCGCGGCTGAAGTGCGCCTGACTCGAAAACCCCCAGCGAAATGCGATCTCGCCGATGCTCGTCCTGCGCAGCCGCGCATCCGTCAGCTCGCGATGCGCGTGCGACAGCCGTTCCGACCAGATGTGCTGCGTGATCGACTCGCCTTCGGCCGCGAACAGACGGCCCAGATGCCGCAGCGACAGCCCGACCGCCTCGGCGACGGCCTGCGGCCCGAGTTCCGGCTCGCCGAGATGCGTCGCGATGTACTGCTTCGCGGTCAGCAGATACGACAGCGACGCGCGCGACGCGCCCGCGCCGTTCACTTCGGCGTCGATGAGCTCCGCGATCAGCGTGCGCGTGTGCTCGGCGAACCGCGTGGCGTCGCGCTCGACCGGCGTCTTCATGAATCGCTCGACGCTCGCGCGCAACGTCGCGCCGAGCATCGCGCCCGCGCCCGGCTTCGGCGCGATCCGCAGCGGCAGCGCGGCGAGTGCCGCATCGAGCCGGTCGTCGAACGCCGTGATCGGGATATCGATCAGCAGTTGCCGCATCGGCGTCAGGAATCCGAACAGATACGGCACGCGCGTGTCGTAGACGACGACATCGCCGGCTTGCGCGAGCAGGCACCGGTCGCGCTGAATGAAATACGCGCGCCCGCTCACGATCTGGCACGCGAACAGCGACTCCTTCGGCAACTGGCGCACCAGTGCGGGGCTGCGTTCGATCACGTGATCCTGCCCGCTGATGTCGGCGATGCCGAGGCCCGGCAGCGCGATGTCGGTCTTCTCGACTTCGAGCCCGGCCGGCGACAGCGACGAGCAGCGCAGGCCGACCAGCGTCGCCGCATTGAACGCATCCCAGTACGCCATCCGGTCGCGCGCCGGCACGTCGGCCGTCGAGCCTCGCGTGCGTGAAAAAACGGTCGAATTCGTCACGTCGCCTCCTGCTGGCGCCTGTCGTGCGGAGCGGCACGGATTGGGGGATGGTCCGTCTGGATTTGGTGCGATGCAATGTCCGGCGCGGTCAAGCAATTCGTCCAGCCCAGTCAAGAGCGGCGCGCACCGGCTGGCTAAAGTCGAGCCCACGACACCCATAAACAAGGAGACGCACCGTGGTCGACCAAGCCGTATCCGAATTCTGGCAAAACATCCCGGCGATTGCCAATCCGTTCAAGCCCGATGCGCTGCCCGAAGCCTACATCCCGAACGCGGCCACCGACGACGAACGCTATTACGTTCCGTTCACCGAAACGGTTTCGTCACGGCCGCTGTGGATCTCGCCGTCGCAGAACAAATGGTGCGACATCCTGATGGCCAAGGAAGCCGGGCTCGTGAACCGGCACTATTACCCGCACGAGGTGTTCGCGTATACGCTTTCGGGGAAATGGGGCTACCTGGAACATGAATGGACCGCGACCCGCGGCGATTTCGTGTACGAGACGCCGGGCGAAGGCCACACGCTCGTCGCGTTCGATCATCCCGAGCCGATGCGCGCGTTCTTCATCGTCAAGGGTCCGCTGATCTGGCTCGACGACGCGGGCAATCCCGACAGCTACTTCGACGTGCATTCGTACATCGCGATGTGCAAGGCGCATTACGAGAAGGTCGGCCTCGGCGCGCAAGCGATCGAGAAGCTGTTCCGCTGACGCACGGCGAGGCTCGCGATGACTTCCCCTTCCTCCTCCCGACCCGCATGGACGTACGAGAACAGGCTGCTGCTGATCCTGTTCATGACGTTCGGCTTCGTGTTCTTCGACCGCCTCGCGCTGTCGTTCCTGTTTCCGTTCATGTCGGCCGAGCTGCACCTGACGAACACGCAGCTCGGCATGGTGTCGTCCGCGCTGGCGCTCACGTGGGCACTGTCGGGCGCCGCCACCGGCGCATGGTCCGACGCGCGCGGCACGCGCAAGCCGCTGCTGATCGCAGCCGTGCTCGGTTTTTCCGTGTGCTCGGCGCTGTCGGGCCTCGTCGGCGGCTTCGCGAGCCTGATCGCGTTTCGCGCGCTGATGGGCATCGCCGAAGGCCCCGTGCTGCCGTTGTCGCAATCGCTGATGGTCGAGAGTTCGACGCCGAGCCGCCGCGGGCTGAACATGGGCCTGCTGCAAGGCTCGGCCGCCGGCCTGCTCGGCGCGATGATCGGCCCGCCGGTCGTGATCGGCATCGCCACCGCATACGGCTGGCGCGAAGCGTTCTACGTGTCGTGCATTCCGGGCTTCCTGATCGCGTTCTGCATCTGGCGCTGGGTGCGCGAAGTGCCGCCCGGCGGCGTGCGCCACGCGCAGGCCGATACCGCCGCGGTACCGGCCGCCGGCGGCGCGGCGGTCGGCCGCTGGGCGCTGCTGAAGGAACGCAACATCCTGCTGTGCGTGCTGATCAGTTGTTTCTTCCTCACGTGGTTCGTCGTGATCATCTCGTTCGCGCCGGTGTTCCTCGTGGAAAGCCGCCACCTGTCGCCGTCCGACATGGGCGTCGTGATGACCTGCCTCGGCGCCGCGTGGGTGTTCTGGGGCTTCGCGGTGCCGGCGATCTCCGACCGGATCGGCCGCAAGCCGACGATGATCGTGTTCGCGCTGATCGCGGCCGTGTGCCCGGTCGTGCTGATCCACGTCGGCTCGGTCTGGGCGCTCGGCGCGCTCGTCTTCGTCACGTACACGGGCCTCGGCTGCTTCACGCTGTTCATGGCGACGATCCCGGCCGAAACGGTGCCGCCGCGCGCGATCGCGAGCGCGCTCGGGCTGATCATGGGCGCCGGCGAGCTGATTGGCGGCTTCGTCGCACCGACCGTCGCCGGCTTCGCGGCGGACAGGTACGGCCTGCAGTTCGCGATGTGGACGTCGACCGCGGGCGCGATCCTCGCGTGCGTGCTGTCGTTCGGCCTCGTCGAAACCGCGCCGGCCGTGCTGCGCAAGCGCGCGCTCGCGGGCGCCGCGGCCGGCCGCCTCGATCCGCAGAACCTCGGAGGACGCTGACATGCGCGCACTTCAATGGCATGGCCCGCGCGACGTCCGTCTCGTGGAAATCGACACGCCGCGCGTCGGCCCCGGCGACGTGCGCATCGCGGTCGCCTATTGCGGCATCTGCGGCAGCGACCTGCACGAATACGCGGACGGCCCGCACGCGATCCCCGTCGACGTGCCGCATCCGCTGTCGCGCCGCACCGCGCCGCTGACGCTCGGCCACGAGTTCTGCGGAACCATCGTCGAAGTCGGCGAGGACGTGACGGCACTGCGCACGGGCGACCGCGTCGCGGTCGAGCCCGAGTATCGCTGCAGCCAGTGCGCGTACTGCCGCTCGGGGTCGTACAACCTGTGCGTGTCGATGGGCTTCGCCGGGCTGATGGGCGACGGCGGGATGGCCGACTTCGCGGTCGTGCCGGCCTACATGCTGCATCGCCTGCCCGACGGCGTGAGCCTCGAACAGGCCGCGGTGATGGAGCCGGCCGCCGTGGCACTGCACGCGCTGCGGCGCGGCGAACTGCGGCTCGGCGAGACCTGCGCGGTGTTCGGGCTCGGGCCGATCGGCCTGCTGCTGATCATGCTCGCGAAGCTGCAGGGCGCGACGACGATCGTCGCCGTCGACGTGTCGCCCGAACGGCTCGCGGCCGCCACGCGCTTCGGTGCGACACATGCGTTCGATGCGCGCGGGCTCGATGCGTCGGCGTTGCAGGACGCGATTCGCGCCGCCACGGACGGGCTCGGCGTCGAGACGAGTTTCGAAGCGGCCGGATTGCAGGCCACGTTCGAATCGGCGATGCGGGCGCTGCGCAAGGGCGGCCGCGTCGTGATGGTCGGCCTGATGCCGCACGCGGGTTTCGACGCGTTTCGCGCGGTCAACGACGAGCTGACCTTCACCGCGAGCGTCGGCTATCGGCATGCGTACGAGGACCTGCTGCGCATCGTCGCGTCGGGCGCGCTCGATCTCACGTCGATCGTCACCCGCACCGTGTCGCTCGAAGACGCCGTGGCCGACGGCTTCGATGCGCTGCTCGCCGATCGCACGCAGATCAAGATCCTCGTTTCACCCGCGCAGCGGCCGGCCTGCCGCACGCACATCATCGGGAGCGTCGAACATGAGTCGTCAGTGGGCGTTTGAAGGCAAGACCGTCGTCGTGACGGGCGGCACGTCGGGCATCGGTGCGAGCACCGCCTGGCGCTTCGCGGAAGCGGGCGCGTCGGTCGTCGCGCTCGGGCTCGACGTCGCCGGCCCACATGCGCCCGTGCATCCGCGCGTCCGGTGCATGGAGCTGGACGTGACCGACAGCGACGCGCTGACGTACACGATCGCCGCGTTGCCGCGGCTCGACGTGCTCGTCAACGGCGTCGGCATCAGCCGGCACGCGGACGAATACCGGATGGATCAGTTCGAGCTCGTGCTGAACGTGAACCTGACGTCGGTGATGCGCGCTTCCGACGCCGCGTTGCCGGCACTGTCCGCGCACGGCGGCAGTATCGTCAACGTCGCATCGATGTATACGTACTTCGGCAGCAAGGACCGGCCCGCGTACAGCGCGAGCAAGGGTGGCATCGCGCAACTCACGCGCTCGCTCGCACAGGCGTGGGCCGATCGCGGCATTCGCGTGAACGCGGTCGCGCCCGGCTGGATCGACACGCCGCTCAGCAGCGGCCTGATGGCCGATAGGCAGGCATCGCGGCAGATCCTCGATCGCACGCCGCTCGGGCGCTGGGGCACGGCCGACGAAGTCGCGGAAGTGATCCTGTTCCTGTGCTCTCCCGGCGCATCGTTCGTCACCGGCGCGATCGTACCGGTGGACGGCGGGTATTCGACGGTCTAGCAACCGGCGCGTCGCGGCAGCGGCGAAAGGCTTACGCCGACGCCGCGACGCGCCATTCGATTCCGCTTCATCAGGACCATGCCGAGACCCATCCGCTTCGGCACTCATCATAACAATCAGTAGTCCCATTAAAAATATCCGACCCGATCGGAAACATGTGAGGAGCACATTGGAGATGACGAAAAAGACCCTTCTGGCACTCGCGGCCTGCACGATCCCGGCTGCGTCGTTCGCGCAAAGCAGCGTGACGATGTTCGGGCTGATGGACGCCGGCATCAGCTACGTCAGCAATCAAGGCGGCCACGGCAGCGCGAAATTCGACGACAACATCTTCTTTCCGAACCTGCTCGGCTTCGAAGGCAAGGAAGATCTCGGCGCGGGCACGCGCGCGATCTTCCGGCTCGTCAATCAGTATTCGCTCGGCAACGGTTCGATCATCGGCGGCGGGTTGTTCGCGCGCACAGCCTACGTCGGGTTGCAGAACGACCGGTACGGCACGCTGACGCTCGGCAACCAGTACGAATTCATGGTCGACTCGCTGGCCGCCAGCGGCAACGAGATCGCGCAGGATCTCGTCGGCCTGTACGGTTTTCGTAACGGGCCGTTCGACAAGCTCGCGTTGCCGAACAATCCGACCGGCGCGTTCGACTGGGATCGTGTCGCCGGCAGCAATCGCGTCGCGAATTCGGTCAAGGTCACGAGCCCGTCGCTGGCGGGCCTGACCGTCGGCGCGCTGTACGGTTTCGGCAACGTCGCGGGGTCGGTGGGCGCGAACAACACGGTCAGCGTTGGCGCGAGCTACGACAACGGCCCGTTCGGCGCGGGCGTGGCCTATACGAACCAGAAATACGGCGCGGCCGACGGACTGCCGCCCACCAGCGTGCGCAACTGGGGCGCGGGCATGCACTACACGGTCGGCACGGTCACGGGGAAGGCGCTCTTCACGACCGTGCGCAATGCGCAGAACGGCGCGGGCGCGTGGTCGGCGGAAGCCGGCGCCGCATGGCATCCGTCACCTGCCTGGGTGGTCGGCGCGAGCTACACGTACATGAAGGGCAACGACACGCTCGACAACGCGCATGCGCACCAGTTCCTGGCGGCCATCCAGTACTGGCTGTCGAAGCGCACGATGGTGTATGTCGCAGGCGTGCATCAGCGCGCAAGCCACGGCTCCAACGCGCAGATCAACGGCGTGATGGATGCGAACGGCGCATCCAGCGGCGCACTGCAGTCGATCGCACGGATCGGGTTCAGCACGCGGTTCTGACCACTGGCGGCCCCTATCGCCGATCCCGTGGCCGGGTCGGCTGACGCCGGTGCTTGAGGGTTATTCGGCTGTCATGTCGCGTTCTCCGGGATGACGGTCGAGATTCCCGGAAAAACTGGCCGCTCACGAAGCGGCTCATCGCTTCCCTTTCGGTTCAATGGCCCGTATCGGCGGCACAGCGCGCGACGTGCCCGCCGGCGTAATCGAGTGTAATTGATTCGACCACATCCCCCATCTAGCCTTGGATTCGAACGGGGACTGCCCGATCAAACGATGACGGCGCCGCGCAGCCCGGCAGGCGGCGGCCCGCTTTCGGCGCAACTCGTGCGTCATGAACCGGAACGCCCGGACGCGGCGGCATGCGCGATCCGGAACGACACGTCGTCGCTCTATTTCCAGTACCGATGAAGCGATCCGATCGCTTCGCATTGCGACGCCCGCGGCAAGGCAAGCGCAATGCGTCGAACCGTATCCGGTGTCTTGCCCCACTGACCATTGAACGAGCGGAGAAAAGCATGAAAAGCCTTGGCACTTGCGTGGCGATCGCCTTGATGAGCTGCTGCGCCGGTTTCAGTCAAACCGCGGCGGCACAAACGTGCACGGCATTCGACACGTGGTTTACGTCCGCCGGCATCACCGAGCCGGATTACAGCAATCCCAATTTCGCCGATCCGCAAGATCTCAAGAACGAAAACTGCAACTTCCACCGATTCTCCTGGCATGCGTTCCTGTGGCTCACCGACAAGCTGAATGGCGCGCCCCGCTTCACCAGCCTGTATTCCGACGCGGCAATCGACCCGAACGCGGCGGCGCCCACCGAGCACGTACTCGACGGCGTGCAACAGGCGGATTCGCTCGGCATCGTAGTCGACCAGAACGGCCGCGCGGTCTACACGAACATGTACATCAATTCCATTTATCGCGATTTCGCGATCGCGAATCGGTTGTACACGCGTGCGGGCATGAAGAACGCATCACCCAAGCTGGAATTCACGACCGGTGCGCTGTCGCTCAAGGCAGCGTGGAAAATCGTCGGTGCGAACGAAGACACGAGCCGCTTCTATACGACCACCGCGAAGATCCAGCTGCTCTCGAAGGTGGGCAATTCCGTCGGCATCCCCCCGCAACCCAGGACCGCCACCGTGAAGGTCGCGCTGGTCGGATTCCATATCGCGTGGGTCGTTCAGGGGCATCCGGAAGCAATCTGGTCGACGTTCGAGCACGTCGACAATGCGCCCGACTTCAAATCCGACCAGCAGCCGTCGCAGCCGGTCTCCGACAAGTCATTCACCTTCTACAAGGCAGGCACCAAGGCCTCGGATTGCAACGTCAACAATGCGTCGCGGGTGACGATCGACGAGAAGACCCAGATACTGAGCCCGATCACGCAGGTGTGCCGGCAATACCAGTACGGCGGGGCAGATATCAAGACAAACCAGCCCAACATCGAGCAACTCAACAGCGACATCCTGGCCCGTCTGGTGAAGCGCAATTCCATCTGGCAGTACTACAGGGAAGTGGGGGCGGTCTGGATCAAGGATCCCGACGAGCCGTTCCGCCCCGACTGGAGTCCCAACGTCGACCCCGCGCCCATCCGCGGCACACCGAAACTGTCGAACTCGGTCATCGAGACCTTCACGCAGAACCAGGTTTCGAAGCATCAATGCTTCAGCTGTCACAACTCGATGGCCGTCACCGACACCAACGACCTGACACTGATGCTGCCGGGCAAGGAAATCAGCACCAGCCACATCCTGCTGCGCAAGTACATGAACAACCCGCAGATCCAGCGATAGCGCCGGCACGGTTCCACTTCAGTCCACCCGTGCAGGACGGCGACATCCTGCGCGACCGCCATCGAGCTTCCAGAGGCCCGCCATGTCAAACACGAAGTTACGTATCCATCCCGCTATCGGATTCGCGCGTGTCGGTAGCAGCCAGGAGTACTACATTGCGCCGGAGACCTCGGCCGGGCTGCCGATCGCCGGGCAAGCCCTCACGGGAGGGCTGCCGATCAAGCCGGGCACGGAAAATACGCCGATCACCAGCAGCGATCTGCGCGACGCCCAGGGGCGCCTCAAGCGGCAAGCAGCACGCTTCAGGATCTATCAGTACGACGACGCGACGTTGACCCGCTATCCGTCCGGGTCGGGCACTGAAGTCGTGATCGGCTCGTCGGTCGACGGCAAGGTCGTGAAGGACATCGTGTGGACCGTGCACCTCGCCAACAAGAAGGCCAACTGCTGGGTGCTGGAGTCGACGCCCGCGGGACTGCCCGCCTACGAGAACGACAAGCATCCGCCGATCCGCAACGCGGGTTTCGCGTCGACGTCCGATCCCTCGAACCCGACGCGGCTGCAAAAGCTCGTCATCGATGCGGGGCCGCGCGCGATCAAGGCATCCGCAGGCGGAACGGTCGCGTTCGACAAGAACACGAGGGCGAGCTACGGCTCATCCTCCGGCGACGTGGTCGACGTGCCGCGTTATCCGATCTCGTTCCCCGCGTCGAACGTGGCGAGCTTGCCGCCCGCATCGGGATGCACGCCGATCACCACGCTCGGCGCGATGACCACGGAGCCGAACGGGCGCCTGCTCGTGCTGGGCGCATTCGGCCTTGCGTGCGGGTTCGACGCCAACGGCCGCGCGACCGCCGACGCCGCGCTGGGGCAGGATGTCGACAACGACAACTGGCTCGACGATACCGGCGACGGCCCGGTGACCGCGTGGATCGTTTTCAGCGACGGCTCCGTGCGCGCCGCCGACAGCAGCGCGTGGGTGGTCTCGACCGATCCGGCATACGCGCCCCAGACGAGAAACGTCGTGACGCTGTGGGACGAAATCCTGACCACCTGGATCGAGACATTCATGCTGCGGCCCGACATCCACAACGGCCTCGTTTACCGGGACGACTTCCGGCCGTCCTTCGACGAGCACGTTTTCCCGATCCTGCGTGCGGCGTCCTTGCAGATGTGGAATACCAATTTGCCGGCCAAGGCCATGAAGAGCCACGAGAATATCGACCAGCTGACGGCCGCCAAACCGCCCTTCAACATCATGTCGTTCATTCGGAGTCCGCATCCGAATTCGCCGTCGTCGACGGTCGGCTCGCCGCTGATGCCGCTCGCGCTGGGCGACAACCAGAGCAGCTTCCTGACCCTGACCGACGCGCAGTATTTTTTCGTTCAACAATGGGCGAACGGCATGTCCGAGCATGCCACGCCGGCGTCGTACGGCCCCGGCGAAGCGCTCGACAGGATCGTGCTCTCGAACTGCCTCGGCGGGCGTCTCAGCCCCGGCATCGACCTCACGTTCATCGTCCGCGATCCCAACCTGTACAACCCGAGCTGGTCGGCCGATCACGCGGTCGGGCCGGTGGTCGGCCCGTTCCGCATCAACATGCGCAAGCTCGACTACACGACCGCCAGCGCAAACCAGCCGTTCCTCGGTGTCGGTTATTTTCCGCGGCGCGACGCCAAGGTCGAGCCGGGCGACCTGTGCAAGTTCATGTCGATTCCATGGCACACCGACTACAACTCCTGTTCGACGCACCTGCCCTCGCCCAATCCGGGCGGCGAGATCAATCCCGACGGCAGCAACGTCTACAGCGGCGTGAACACGACCTTGTACTGGTCCTGGCCCGCGCAACGGCCGGTGGCCGTCTACACCTACGACGACCTGGTCGCGAACCACGGCGAGCTGCCCGCGCAGCGTTACTCGTTACGCGGGGAAGGCACGGCCGCCATTCAGCAGGATTCGACCAGGGAATTCAACGCGCCGCCCATGAATGTCGGGCGCTATCAGCATCGCCCCGACTTCCTGCTCAACTGGGACAAGATCGGCTTCGTCATCCAGGGCGTGGCGATCGACCGATACGACAGCAGTTATCCGCCGAACTACTACCTCGAAGTGCAAAGCCTCTTCAAGCGGGACTACAGCAACCTCGTTCAACCGTGGCCCAACACCGTGACCGACCCGCTCTTGCCGCCCGATAACGGCTGAGGTCGCGAGATGCACGCCGAACGGGCCACGCAGATGCCGACCATCGAACGACCGGATACGCCGTCGCCCGGCCAGGCCCGCTACCGGGTCGCGGTGATCGGCGGCGGGCCGGCGGGCAGCAGTTGCGCGCTGGCGTTGGCAAGGGCCGGCATCACCGACGTCCTGGTCGTCGAAGCCGGTTCCTATGCCGACGCACGGATCGGCGAGAGCATTCCGCCGGAGAGCCGGATCCTGTTCCGGCGCCTCGGCATCGACGAAGCCTTCGTCGCGCAGGCGCACGAGCCCTGCTACGGCAGTTGCTCGTACTGGGGCAGCGACAAGCGCGGCTATAACGATTCGGTGCTGAGCCCGCACGGGCATGGCTGGCATCTCGACCGGCGCAGGTTCGACGCTTTCCTCGCGTCGCAAGCGCGCGCCGCGGGCGTGGAATTGCTGACCGGGCATGCGCTTGTGGCTTCCGGGCCGGGCGACCCGTCCGGGTACATGTTGAGCCTGGGACGAGCGGCACATGTCGCGTCGCGGGTCCAGGCGGATTTCGTCGTGGACGCCAGCGGCGCACGTTCGGTATTTGCCCGGCAGCGCGGCGCGACACGACTCGATTCGAATCCGCTGATCTGCATTGCGGCTAGGCTCGCGCGGCCGGACGCCGGCGCGCCTGCTTCGATGCTGACTCACCTAGAGGCGGTCGAGCATGGCTGGTGGTATCTCGCGTCCGTCCCCGGCAATACGGTCGTCGTCATGTTCGCCACGCATGCGCAGGCAGTCCGGACGATGCGGCTGCATCAGCCGGAACCCTGGCATCGCATGCTGCGTGCCGCGCGGCGCACCTGGCAGCTCGTATGCGACCTTGGCCTGGATCTGCTGGATCTGCGCCTGAAATCGCATCCCGCGCCGTCCCAGCATCTCGACCGGCTGTACGGCGATCACTGGCTGGCAATCGGCGATGCGGCGTCGGCCTATGATCCCATCACCGCTCAGGGCATCATCAAGTCGCTATCGCATGGCGTCGCGGCGGCGGAAGCGATCCAGAAACGGATGGACGGCGATCCTGATGCACTGGACGCGTTCTCGCGGATGGTGCAGGCGCAATACCGGCACTACCTGCAGATGCGGCATCACTTCTACAGCCTCGAACGGCGTTGGCCGGAAGCGGATTTCTGGCGGCAGTGCACCGAGTCGTCGAACCTCGGATGACCTGCGGCCGCGACACGGTCGTCCTGTATCGGCACCGTCACGCACCGAGCGCCGAGTCACACGTGCACTGTAACCACGTGTAATCGATTCGCAGACCAAATCTTCGTACGCTGTCGATACTCTCCCGCGCGCCCGATTGCTCCGCAGGCGTCGCTTGGCAAGACGGGAGAGATGCGGCGCCACGGGCGTCGTCACTCAGCAGCGTGTTTCGCCAACGACAAAGCGTGAAAGGAACTGCCATGTCTCAGATCTTGAGTACCTACAACATCGTCGACGTCCTGACCGCGTTCGACGTGGAAAGAATCCTGGGCTATCAAAAGCCGCACAACCCACTCAGCAAGGATCCGACCAACCCGACCCTGTTGCCGTCCGGCGGCTACGACGAGGTCTACATGATCACCACGGACCGGAATGTCATTTCCGGCCAGGCCGGCAGCAACTTGAGCATGCGCGCCGAGGTCAACGACGTCATCCGGTGGCGCACGATTTCGCTGACCGACGTGGCGGACTACAAGTGCTTCATTCACACGTTCAAGTTCTTGTACGTCTCGACCCCGAACGACCCGCCGCTGTCCACCCCGAAGTTCGAGCATACCCACCCGAGCGAACCCGATCCCGCGCCGGGCTGGCCGAACAACGGCGTGAAGGAACGACCGGGCTCGGACTTCTACTGGCACGCCACCGCGCAAAACGCAGGCACGGCGACCTACACGTTCGTCGTCGCCGTGTACCAGCACCGCGGCGAGCTGGTGGGCTACTTCCAGTGGGACCCGTCCATCACGATCCGCTACTGAGCGCGAAAGCGCGCCTTCAATGCCGCGAAGGCCGGAGCCGGACCAGGGCGTCCGGCAGCTTTCGGCGAGCAGGCTCAACCGGCCCGCCATTCGTGCCCGGTAATTTCCGAACGTCAGCTTTCCGAACGTTCAACCATGCAGCAACCAGGCGGCTCGAAAGCGGGAAGGGCCGCTACGCGACACACCGTTTTTCAACGCTCACGCTCGAAAGGAACTGTCATGCCTGAAATTCTGAGTACCTACTCCATCATCGATGTCCTGACCGCGTTCGATGTCGAGGAAATCCTGAGAAAGAACAACAACTCGCTCGGTTCGACCCCGGGTACGGCGACGTCCCTCGGGAACAATCCCGATACCGTCTACATGATTACCACGCTGGCGAATGCGGCGTATGGCTACGGCCAGGGTCCGAAGCCGGGAACGAACCAGGGCGAGGCCGGCAGCAATTTGCGGATCAAGGCCAACGTCAACGACGTGATTCGCTGGCGCACCGTGTCGCTGACCGACACGGCGGACTACAAGTGCTTCCTGTACAGCTTCAAGGCGATCGGCACCAATCGGCTGGGCGAGGTCTCGTACATCACCGCCAACATCGTCGAGCCTTACCCCGCACAGGGCTGGCCCGAAAACAACCAGGTGAGGGAAGAGCCGCGCGCGGACTACTACGCGCAAGCCACCGTGCGCAGTCCCGGCGACGAAACCTATACGTTCGTCGTCGCCATTTACGACCGGCACGCGCAGCTGAAGGGCTACGTCACGTGGGATCCGTACATCACCATCAGCAACGCGTGATCTCCAACCGGCGCCTCCGACACGACCGACGTTGCGCTCGGAACCAGGCGCCGGGCGGCTCCCGGCGGGCGGAATCTGCCCGTCCGCCGGGAGCCGCCGCAGGCGGACAACCGATCAAGTCACAGAAACAGCAGTGCCGGATTCAACTCCGTTTCGCCGCACGGCTGCGCGCGCCAACCCAGCTCCACCGGAACCGAATAAAGCCGTCGCGCGCCAAAACGCGGCCAGAAATGGCACAGCCCCGGCGCGATGACCTGCACCACGGACAAGTCGATGTCGGGCCGCGTCTTGTCGACGACGAGCACGTCCATGCCGGCCTCCGCGATGCGTCCGACGCAATGCGCGAGCGCCGCCGACAACGACGTAGCGTCGAGCGGCTGCCACGTCGAGCGCGTCGTGCCGCGCACGTCTGTCTCCGGATACAGAAATCCGGTTGCCGAAAGTTTGTCGCGATCCCACGGGTGCGGCGCATCCGCCGCGACATCGAGCAACTGGTTGACTTCGGTCAGTGCCCGCTGCACCGCGATTCGGCCGTCCGGATGACAGCCGAAGCCGATCGAGAAGCGTCCGTCCTGCGGATTTTCCGCCAGCGCGGCCACGGTCGGCACACCGAGATCAGTGGTGATGTCCAGCGCCCACAAACGCCACCCGAGCGTCGCGTATTCACGCACGAGCGCATCGAAATACGGATCGTCGAAACTCGCGAGATCGATGCCGGGGCGCGGGATCCGGTTGTACCACCAGATCGCGACCGCATCGCGCTCGATCAACTCGAGCATGCCTTGCAAAATCGCCTCGTCGACGCTCGATCCCGCCGCGCAGCCGTTGGGATTGTGTACGCATGCGGCCGGTGCCCGCGCGCTGTCGGGCGTTTCCGCATAGCAGTAGCTCAGCGGTACGAGCCGACGCCTTCCGCTCACGAGCGACCAGGCAGGCGTCCAGTCGATCACGTCACGGGTCGTGAAGCGCGGCGGCACCTGCTTTCGCACATCGCGGGTCGACGCGTTGATCGCATCGCGCGCGTCGAATTGCCGTTCGCTGAACTGCTGAAGATCGTTCACATGAATGGGTGCAGCGTCACAAGCCGGATCGGCGAGCAGGCTTTCCATGCTTCCGGTCAACGTCGCCTCGTCGCCTTGATACACGCTGCTGAATCGTTCGAGCGCTTCGCACAGCGCGCTCACGCGGGCCTGATCGTCGGTACGGCCCTTGCCGGAGCAGATCCGGTCGAACCGGTTGCTGTCCGGCACGGCGGCCGGGCACACGAGAAAACCCGACGCGTAGACCTTGCGCAGGCCCGCGTGTCGCTTCGGCATCGGATGCAGATACGCGATCGCGCCGCTCACCGGCGAGATCAGGTGTGCATGTCGCTCGAACACCTGTTGCGGATCGTCGGTCCGGTAGCCGCCGTCGGTGCGCGCCAATGGCGCATGATCGGCGAGCCGCGGCGCATGCGCTGCCTGCTCGCGCATCCACGCGGGATTGCCGCAGCGCGGGCATTGCGGACGCCTGAGCACGCGGTGTCGCTCGGCGGTCAACATATCGATGCGATGCGCCACGATATGCGTTTGTGAACGTTCCGACGCCGCGCCGTTGACCGCGATCTGCTCGACCGTCGCCGCCACGAGCGCCGCTGCGGCTGCGGCCCCGGCACGCGAGGCGGCCGGCGGCACATGCGTCGCGTCGCTGCCGTGAT
The DNA here is from genome assembly GCF_002959955.1 of Burkholderia sp. BE12. Classification (NCBI taxonomy): domain Bacteria; kingdom Pseudomonadati; phylum Pseudomonadota; class Betaproteobacteria; order Burkholderiales; family Burkholderiaceae; genus Burkholderia; species Burkholderia sp. BE12. The sequence goes on from NZ_PREY01000031.1 coordinate 33,192, forward strand.
GGCGCGCGAGCAGCGCTTCGACAGGCCGATTGATGCGAATCCAGTAACGCACGCATTCGATGCACGGCGCGTCCGCAAGCGTGCCGCCGCCCGCCAGCAACGGCCCGATCAGCGTCTGCACGCCGCTGGCCGCCACGACGAGCAATGCGCCGCCGCGCGACGCCACGCGGGCAGCGCACGCGGCGAGATCGTCGCGGTCGTGTGTATCGGTAATCGCGACGGTCAGTTCGGCGTCCGGCACGACGTCGATACCGGCCATGTCGAACGCACGCCTGAGCGCCACATCGTCGACGCCGAACGTCTCGACCGCGACGCGCAGATGCGCGATGCGCGCACAGGCCGCGTCGCCGTCGAGTCCGGCGCGCTCGAAGAAGCCGCGCGCCGCATCGTCGTCGTGCGGCACGTCGGCGCGCACGTACCCGCGACGCACGAGGTGGTCGAGCCGCGCGAGCACGTCCCATTCGCCGAACGTGCCGGAGAGCGATGCCACGGTCTCGGCGATCGCCATCCGCGCCCGCAAGCAGGCGGCGATCCGCACGAAGATCGCGCCGGACAGCATCGCGCGTTTGAATTCGTCGACGACGAACAGGGTCTCGGGCCCCGCATCGAGCACGAGCAAATGCGGTTTGAAGCGCAACACGCGCGAAAGGTCATCGAGCATCGTCAGGTTCCGTGCGGCGGGTCAACAAACATCGCGCGGCCCGGGCAGCCGGCCCGGGCCGCGCGACGGTGCGCGGTTCGGCCGCGCGGGGTCAGCAGCAGGTGAACAGGTAACTCGGCCCGGCGTCGCAGTAGGCCGCGAGTGCAACGGCCTCTTCGTCCACGCTCGTGGGTTTCTCCGGTATGCCGACCGTCATCACGTTGCGCGGCAGGCTCCAGCTCCCGTGGCCGTTACCGTGGCTCGTCCAGCCATGATCGCCGGCAGTCTTGACGACCTCGATGTCGATGATCCACGGACACTGGTAACCGAAGTATTTCGCGAGTGTCTCCAGCGGCTTCTCCAGCAGTTCACCCTTGAACTCCGGGTTTCGCCATGAAAGCGCGATCGCACGCAGATAGACCTTCTGAAACTCCAGCATCGATTCGAGCGTCGGATTAGCGTTGTCCTTTGCCATGTCGGTTTTCCTGAGGTCATTCCATGATGGTGATGTGATTCGCGTTGTAGGCGGCCAGCGCCTGCGCGAATTGCGCCTCGTCCGCCGGCGCGGGCGGCAGAAACAGCGTGAGCTTGTTTTTCCGGCCGCCCGTCCAGTCGCCGTTGACGCTCGGCGTCCAGGCCGACGATTTGACCTGTACCTTCAAGTCGAGCTTGAAGGGGAAGTGATAGTCGAAATGCGCGCGCAATGCCTCGGCCGGATCGGCCTCGAGTTCGTCGAGAAACGCCGGGGAATGCCACGCGAGGGCGATTGCCCGAATGACGGTTGCCCGGTATTCGAGAAACTGTTCGTACGTCGGTAATCGAAGATCCTTGCTCATCGGTATGCTCTCCTGAATGACGAATGGAACCACTTACGGCAACGACTGCAACATCGCTCCGGCGAGCCTGGCGATGCGGCCCATGCCCGCCGTTGTTGCAATTTCGACTGCGTGCCGGCACGCATCCAGCGCGGCCACGCCGCCGCAGCGTGGATCGGCCCGGCGCAAGTATTCGCACTTCTTCAGCCACAGCTGCGCTTCGTAATACCGCTCTCCGGTCGACTCGCACCATGCGAGGCATTGCTCGATCTGCGCGAGCGCGGCGTCGTAGTCGCCGTGTCCGGCATCCAGCTCGGCAAGCAGCGACGCGTAGTAGGTCATCCCGAGCAGGCCGCCCGACTGCCGCTGCGCATCGAGATGCGCGACGACCCCCGCGCGATCCCCTTGCGTCCATGCATGAATGATCGCGGCGTAATGCCCGACGGCGCGCAGCCGATGCACATCCGCCAGGCGGAGAATCGCTTCCGACAGGGTGCGGGCCGCGTCGCGATCGCCCGCCAGCTGGTGCATGCGCGCGAGGTACATCATCGTGACGCCGAGCGTCGGCAAATGGTCGAGGCAGGTCGCGCAATACACCGCGTCGCGCGCCATCGCGAGCGATGCATGCGGATCGTCGTCCATGCACCAGCGCACGCTCGCGAGCGACGCCATCGTCCACGCGCGCGTATCGAGCCCCAGGATGCGCCGATGGTCCGCGTCGCGCCGCACGTCGTAGCCGGCCAGCACCGCGTCGAACGCGGCGCGGGCGCGCGCATAGTGACCGTCGACCCACAGGCTCATGCCGCGCATCGTGTCCGCCGCGACCTGAACGCCGGCATCGCCGCGCTCGGTCGCGAGCGCGTCGAGCCGCATGCCGATCCCGCGCACGGTGGGACGATCGCCGGCGACGTGGTAGTAGGTGGACAGCGTCCAGAGCGCGCTGATCTCGAGTTCCTGGTCGTCGACCGTCTGCATTTGCCGCAACAGCTGCTCGGCATGCTCGCGCACCTGCGGATCCGCCCAGCCGAACCGTGCCATCGTCGCGTGCGTCAACGTGGCGCGGATGCGCGCGCTGTCGTGCTCGCGCTGTGCGTAGTCGGCGTCGACGAGCCAGTCGAACACCGACTGCCCATAGCGGATCGCGTCGTCGTACCGGGAACGTTCGAGTGCGCGACGCGCCGCGTCGATGCCGTGGGCGATCGCGTCGGCGAAGGCGCCCGAGCGCGCGAAGTGCCCGGCGATGCCGAACGCGTGCGCTCCGGCTTCGCGATCGGCTTGCGCGGCCAGCGCATGGCCGACGCGCGCATGGTTGCCGCGCCGCACGGCGGGCGGCATCGATTCATACGCCGCATCGCGAATCAACGCGTGGCGGAACGAATAGAACACGCGATCGCGCCGATGTTGCGCGTACACGATCCGCTCTTCGAGCAGCAACCGCAGATGCGCGTCGAGCGTGGCCCGATCATGCGGCGATGCGGCGGCGAGCAGTTGCGCATCCACCTCGAGCCCGATGGTCGCGGCGAGCTGTGCGGTGTCGCGCGCGTCGTCGATCCGGTCGAACGCGAGACCGAGCATGCCGCCGAGGCTGAGCGGAAGCGGATAAGGGTCCGTTGCCCGCAGCCCCGCGAGCGAGCCGTCCGCGCCGCTCATCACCAGCTCGCGCGCGACGGCCTCGATAAACAGCGGGATGCCCGCCGTACGATGGGCGAGCTGGTCTAGCCAGGCCGGATCGAGTGCACCGTGGCCCAGACACGCCGAAATCAGGCGCTGCGCGTCGTCGCGCGGCAGTCGGCGCAGCACCAGACGTTCGGTCGTGCCGCGCCAGCGCCCGAGCTTGTCGGGGCGCGACGTGAACACGATGCCGGGGGCCGCGGCGCGCGGCGAGCGCTGCAGGTATGCGAGAAAATCCTCGGTCGAGCGGTCGATCCACTGGACGTCCTCGACGACGAGCAACACCGGAGCACCGTTGCCGAGCGATATGATCAATTGCTCGAGCACGTCGAACAGCGCGTGCTGTTCGCGCGCGCTCGACCACAGGAGCCCCTTCGCCTCGCAGGGCAGCCCCAGCCAGGTTGCGAGCGCGACGCGGGCCGCCGCATGATCGCAATCGAGCGGCGCGATCATGGTGTCGATCGCCGCGAGCGCGAAACCGGCCGGGCAATCGGCGTCGATATGCCAATGCGCGCCGATGAACCGCAGGATCGGAAACAGCGCGTGATTCTCCCGCTCGGGCAGGCACCCGCAATGCGCAAAGGCGTGGTCCTGGGTCCGGACGGCCTCGCACAGCTCGTGCACGAGGCGCGACTTGCCGATTCCCGCGTCCCCGACGACGAGCCGCGGCACACTGCGCGGCGCCGGCTCGCCGCGCATCACGCGACGATGCCGTGCGAGCGTCTCCTGCCACGCACGCAGCAGCGCGTCGAGTTCGCGCGCGCGGCCGACCATCGGCGCCCGCATGCCGGCGTCGAGCGAATCGAACGGCGTATCGGCACGACGCTCGCCGAGCAGTTCATGAACCGGCTGCGGCACGAGGCCCGCCCGCGCCAGCCGCAACGCGCTCGGCCGAGAGTCGGCATGCCGTTCGAGCGCGAGCCGCGCATCGTCGCTGATCAGAATCTGCCCGGGCCCGGCAAGCCGCAGCAGCCGCGACGCCACGGCGGACGTCGAACCGCCCGACATGTGCGACGCATGCGCGAGAATCTGCCCGACGTGAATCGCGGCGGCCAATTCGACGCGCCAGCTTGCGCCACCGGCGCGGCCGCCGGCAGCCGCCGACACCGGCAGCCGTGCGCGATCGGCCACCCGCACCATGTCGAGCGCCGCGCGCGCCGCACGGCGCGCGGGCCGGTCGATATCGCCTTGCAGGCCGAAATGGAACAGCAGCGTGTCGCCGAGGCGTCCGCCTGCGTGCGCGCCATAACCGACGGCGATGTCCGCACACTTCGTCAGCCATTGCTCCTCGTAGCCGTCGAGCAAGTCGCCGTGATCGGCTCCGGCGTGGCGCTGCCGGCCTTCTCCGGTAATCGTCACACAACAGCACAGCGTGGTGATCTGCCGGTACTCGCCAGCCGTTGCGATCGTCTCGTTGCGCGGCGCGAACGGGCGCAGGCGCGTCTGCCGGCTTGCGCGGCTGGCATCGAACTGGCCGACGAGCGCGGCGAAGTTGAGCGCGCGGAACTGCTCCGCGAGTTCATCCGCCGACGCGGCACGCTGCGCCGGATTCTTGCTCAGCGCGCGCCGCAGTACCGAGCCGAGCGGATGCGACGCGATCGACGCAGGGAGCGCGACATCCACCGGGCTGAGCTGCTGATAGAGAATGTCGGCCACGCTTGCGCCGTGCATGACGACATCGCCCGTCAGGCATTCGATCACGACCAGGCCCCACGCATACAGATCGCTTCTGGGCGTCGGCGGCTCGTTGCGCAATTGCTCCGGCGCGCAATAGGGCGGCGAGCCGAGCACCTCGGTCGCCAGCGTCGCGGTCTGGCGCGCGATGTCTTCCATGCCGGGCAGCAACGCACCGATGCCGAAATCGAGGAGCTTCGCGTGCGGTCCGTCGTCGGCCATCGCGATCACGATGTTCTGCGGCTTCAGATCCCGATGCACGATGCCCCGCCGGTGCGCGGCCGCGAGCGCGTCGAGCACCTCCGTCATCAGCCGGCCCGTGTCGACGGCCGACAGCGGCCCCTCCGCCGCGAGCCGCTCGCGCACGGTCCGGCCCTGCACCAGCTCGAATACGGCGAACAGCCGCCCGTCGGGCGCTTCCCCCTTGTCCAGCAGCGCCACGATGTTCGGGTGCCGCAGCGCCTCGCACAGGCTCGTCTCGCGCCGAAAGCGCGCCCGCTGGCGCGCACGCTCCGCGGCGCCCCGCGCGACATCGTCCCGCATCAGCTTGATCGCGACGTCCTGCCCCGTCTCGCCGCAGGTCGCGCGAAACACCACGCCGTTGCCGCCTTCGCCCAGCAACGCGCCGAGCCGGTAATGCCGCTTGCCGGCAAGCTCCGCGAAAGGCGCGGCAGGCTGCCGCCGTTCACGTGCTTCCGGCACGACGGGCGCGCGAGGCGCGGTCGGTTCTCGCGCGTTCACGAGTAATGGACGACCGGGTCCGGCGCCGGACGATGCGCGCCGATACGCGGCTCGACGCCCGGCACCGACTGGCATTCGAGGTGCTCGCCGCGCATGATGCGGAACGGAAAATCGCCGAAGCGCACGCTGCCGCGCCGGCGCTCGACGAGCTGGCTCGCGTCCAGCCCCGGGAGGGCCGCGAACTGGCTCCGTGCACGATGAATCTGCACGTTGACATGGGACGTATCGATGCCGAGCATGCGCGCCAGCCGGTCGAGTTCGATCCAGCCTTGCGTGGCGGCGTCGTAGCCGGCCTGCATGTCGGCCGAGCGTGCCCGGGCGAGCGTGACGAGGCCGTAGTGATGGACGCGCTCGCCGAGGTCGACCACCCCGCCGCGGACATGCAGCAGCATGCGCACGTGCTCTTCGTTCCGGCTGACGAAGAATTCGAGCAACTTCGCCGGCGCGGCCGGATCGGCGGGCGCGGCGAGCATCATCGTCGAGCCGCTGCGCACGAGCGCCAGGCGCCACGTGAAGCCGCCGGTCGACACTTCATCGCCGTCATGGAGCGCGCGCGGCGGCAACGTGTCGTCACACAGCCATTCGCCGGCCGGCGACCGGACGATCGTGACCGGCTGCGCGGCGCGGGCACGCAGGATCTGGCTCGGCGCGAGCACGATCGGATGCGTGGCGCCTCGTATCGGCCACAGCGTATCGGCCGGATCGTCGAGCGCATCGACGCGCCAGGGTGCGATACCGGCCCTGCCGAACCGGATCACGTCGCCTCGTTGCAGCACCGCGTGCTCGCCGTCGCGCAGCGGCACGCCCGATACCGACGTGCCGTTGCTGCTGTGATCGTGGAGCTCCCACAGCCCGCCGATCCAGCGGATATGGGCATGGACCCGGGACACCGATGCATCCCGGATGACCGTGTCGCAGCGCGCGGCATCACGGCCGAACACGTGATACGCGCGGAGCAGGCACGTTTCTCCGGAAGCATCGTTCTTGAGTATCGCCATTGCTGCCCCGTATCGGATTCGCCCGGATCGCTCGAATGACGCATCGACGCTGCCGGGCAAGCGATTGATTCACTGATGGCGAACAATGTCGACCGTTCGCCGCCTCGTTACTCGTTTTTTCGTCAGCCTGCTTTCGAATCGTTGCTTATTCGGCACGCGTTATTTCAGTAAATTGAATGGTCGACCGTTTTGTTGTTTTAAAAACCAGGCAACTTGATGAAAATCCTGCCAAATAAATTCGCACACCGCAACCGTAATACCCATTCCCGAGTTTTATATTGCAATGCTTTACATTTTCGAGGAATTTCCCGGTCGCAAATAAAGGGTCGAAAATCTTAATCGACGCCCCAGCCTCGACGGGACATGCGCCGGTTGAATATCTTCACATTGGATGACGGGGTGGGTTCAATCGCCTTTGCCGCCGCGGAAATTTTGTTTTCCGAACCGGAAATAAATTAAATCATTTCTTTAATTTAAATAATGGTCGTCGACGTTTTTATAATCTTCATTACTTAACTTGTTGATAAATACCGGTATGCCACACCGGATATCTCGCGACGTCGTCGTCAAACCAATGCGTATCGGCTCGGTTGAGGCACACTGACCAACGCGCAAGCCACGACAGCAACGCGCAGATCACCGGCGTGATGGATGCGAACGGCGTGTCGAGCGGCGCGTTGCAGTCGATCGCGCGGATCGGGTTCAGCACGCGGTTCTGATCCGGGGCGGGCTGTCGGCGTTCCGGCATCCGGCGCGGCCGACGATGAAGGCGCGACGCCGGTTCGGCCCTTGCCGTCGTCCTCGTTCACGTTTCACTCCGCGATCGAAGATAGTGGGGGCGGACGCCGATGTCCTAACGGCCGCCGTTCCCGAACTAATCGCCCGCACGATCCGCCGCACCGCCCCCCTTGGCGAAGGCGAGCAGCAGTTCGCCGAGCCGACCCGGTTGCTCCTGCTGGATCCAGTGACCGGCGCCGTCGATCAACTCGATGCGACTCATTCTCGTCGTCGCCTTCGTCCTCATCAGATCGAGCGCGCCCGGCGCCGAATAGGTACCCCAATCGCTCTTTCCGCCAATGAAGAGCGATGGGACATCGATCGTCTTGCCCGAGAACAGGCGCAACTCGGCGTTCAGATCAGGATCGGAAAAGACGCGATAAGCCTGCAGGGCGCCCTGAAATCCCGTGCGGCCATACTCCGCCGTGTACACCCCGAGTTCCGGCTCGGTGAGCCATTTGCAGGCCCTGACTTCGGCGGCGGATGGCTGGAATGGAGCGACGGTCTCGGGCATCGTCTTGCCGAGATCCATCACGTAATAGGTGGGCATCCGTGCGAGCTCCGTGGCCGTCCGCGCCTTCAACGGATACGGCTTGTTTCCCGGCCAGTCCGCGCTCTTGACATGGAAAAATGCACGAAGAAAGGCGTGCAAGCCTTGAGGCGGGTGCCACATGTCATCGTTCGCCTCCCGCGTGCTCAAGTATTGCTGGTAATACACCCTCGGCGGGTCGAGCGATGCCAGCGCGGCCGCCAACTTCTGATTCTCGGTGTTCGGACGAGCCGACGATGCGTCGCCTTGCGCGGTGTTGAACGGCAGGGCCGGCGGACCGGGGAACGGTGCGCTCATCAGTACCACCGACGGAAAGACGTCAGGCCGCGCCAGCGCGCAATAAGCCGCCACCGGCGAGCCGAGGTCGTGCCCGACGAGCATCGTCGTCCGCCGATATCCCAACGCCGAAACCAACCCGAGGGCGTCGCGCGTCATATTCAGGAAACCGAATGGCTCCAGAGGGGCGTCATAGCCGTTCATCCAGCCCGTGGTGCGCCCGAAACCCCGCTGGTCGGGCGCAACGGCATGGTATCCGGCGTCAGCCAGGATCGGGAGCAGGTGTCGCCAACCGTAAGCCAGATCCGGAAAACCGTGCAGAAGCAACGCGAGCGGCCGGCCGGGACTTTCGTAACCGGCCTCGAGAACATGGACATCGAGGCCGTTGACCCCATGGATCATGCGTGAGCGGACCCCGGTGGGAAGCGTTCCTTCGCCATAGGTCGACGTGGCCAAATCAATTCCTCCCGTAGGGTTTGCGCGGGCCGGTCGAAGGAACGCCGCAACCAGGCCGGCCGCGCCCATCGCCAGGACCGTTCGTCGGGATGCCGATGGCTTGATCGAGTAACAGGACATCGCACATCTCCGATATATGGTGATCACCATACTATGGCGGTCACCATAGCCACGTCAAGCGGAACGTGATAGGTTCTCGGCATGACACGCAAGACTGACGCGCGCGCTCGCGCAATTGCCACGGCCGAGCGACTATTCCGCATCCAGGGCTACACGGCGACCGGGTTGACCCAGATACTCGAGGAAAGCGGCGCGCCCAAAGGATCGTTCTACTTTCATTTCCCACGGGGCAAGGCGCAACTCGCGGAAGAAGCCATCGATAACTATGTTGCGAATCGAATGGCCGTGTTGCGGGATATCTCGGCGAGTACGGCGGGCGATGCGCTGGATTTCGTTCATCGAATTTTCAGCACGTTCGCGGCCGAAATGGTCGCCTCCGATTTCCAGTATGGATGTCTGATGCAGAATCTGGCGAACGAGCTACCCGCGCTCGACGCCGAGCTGACCCAACGCGTGGCGCGTGGATTTGCCGAATCGACCGCGATTATCGCGGAGCATTTCAGGGGGTGCGGTTTCGCTGCCGCGCGCGCGTCCTCCTCCGCGGCCGCATTGGTAGCCGCCCTCGAAGGCGCACGAACGATCGCCCGCCTGGAACGCACGCCGGCCGTATTCGAAGCGCTGGCAGAGGTGAGTGTCCAAAGGTGGGCTGCCTCGGAGGGGTGATCTGGTCCGATGTTGATTGCCTGACCACCACGATCAATTTGCCTCGGCTCGAGCAGGAATAGGTCACGCCAATTCGCTCGACTGCGTTTATTTGGGCCACGCCGAGGCAGCCGGACAACTTGAACGCATGGAGAATGGGCATGCAGAAGCGACCGAAAAAGGCCACGCAGGTCGGTCCGCCAGCGACGTCGAGACTGAGCCGGTCGTACGGCAACGCCGATTTCGTCGACGCATTTTCGGTGGACTTGCCGGCGACTGCCTGCAACGACGCAGAGTCTCTCGCTCGATACGTCTTTGCAGGACAACCGCAGTGGATCGCCATGCTGCAGGAAATTCGCGACATTGCCGTCCGGCCGTTCGGCCTCAAAAGAACGATCGACCTGAAAGCCGCGAAAGACGACCGGCTCAGTATTTTCCGCGTGTTCGAACGGCATGAAGACGAGATCATTCTGGGCGAGGACGACGCGCATCTCGATTTCCGCGTGTCGATTCTCGTGCAGCCTGCCTCCGGGGACCGGCCCCGGCAACTGATACTCACTACGCTCGTCTTCTACAATCGTCTACTGGGCCGCGCCTATCTTGGCGTTATCGCGCCGTTCCATCGCCTCGTCGTGCGAGCGTCGCTCGACCGGGCACAAACGCTCGGATGGCCCCGCCGGTAGCGGCGAGAATCCGGCATGGCGATCCGTTTCCATCGGATCATGGAAGACGTACGGCTGAAGCGCATCGCGGGGCAACGTGGCGCGCGTGGCTGCTGGTGCTGTCGATCGGCGCCGGTTTCACCCCAGTCAGCAAGGAGTGCGAACTTGCAAACGTGCTCCGTGACGCGTGAATCGAGGCAAACAGTCCGAGCGATGTCTCGCCGCATCAAAGATTTCTGCTCCGAAGCCAGACGCGGACCGCTTCGATGTGCTGTGCCTTGCATTCCAGCGGCAACCAGTGTCCGGCCGCCATCGTCGTCACGGTGAGGTCTGCGCACGCCGCACGCATGGGGTCGCCCTGGCGATTTCCGGTGATGCTGCAAATCTGATCGAATTCGCCGTTGACGAACAGCACCGGCTGCGAGAGACGGCCGCCATCCGGCGCGTTGCGCGCGTATGCGATGTTGGCCTCATCGTTCAGATACCACGCGCAGGCGGGACGGAAGCCATGAGTATTGAACGACTCTACCAGCGCTTCGAAGTCCGCCGGCGGCCACAGAGCCGGATCAGGGCGAGTCGGCGGCGCACGATGCGCGGCACCGAAACGCCCTCCATTGCGCGTGACGACCGCATTCGGCGACACCTTGCCGATCCCATCCGGGTCGCCCCGTCGAAAAATCGACGCCAGCGATGCCGTCCGGTCCGCATCCAGGTCTGCCACCGCCGCTTCGAAATGCGTCATGTAGTAGCGGTAGTAATCCCACTGGCCATCGGGATATTCGTCGGCAGGATAAATCGCCCGGTCGATCAGCGGAACGACCGTGCTCAGGGCGTGCCCATCGGGTTGATAGGCCAGCGAGGTCAGCACGACACCACGGCTGCGCTCGCGCGCGTGCGCGGACAACTCGGCGGCCACGACGCTGCCCCAGTCGTGTCCCACCCAGATCGCAGGCTCGCCGCCGAGGTGATCGTGGAGTTCGGTCATGTCCGCCACGACTGCCTCGATGGTGTAGGCGTCGTTCGCTTCTGGCGCAAAAGAGCCGCCGTAGCCGCGCAGGTCCGGCGCGACGCAGTGCCAGCCGTCGGCGGCAAAGGCGTCCATCTGGGCGCGCCACATCAAACTCGAGCTCGGCCAGCCGTGCAGAAAAAATATCAGCGGCCCCTCGGCCGGCCCGCTCTCGAGATAGTGCGTCGACTGACGCGTCATGTTGAGCGTGCGCGATACCAGCGGATGTCGAGATGTCTCCGTCATGATCCAGGGCTCCGGTTGATTTCAGCGGTTTGCTGAAGGTGAAAGGGCTGCCGTTCGCGGGGCTACTTGCGATCGATCATCAGCGCCACACCCACCAACGCGACGCCGCCAGCAATCAGCTTCACGAGCGTCAACGGCTCGTGGAGCAAGAGCGCCGAGAGACACAGCGCGATCACTGGCGCCGCATAGTTGAAGGTGTTGGCAAGCGTCGTCGACACCTGAGCGTTGAGCGTCAGGAACACGGCGTAGCCGATCAGCGTGCTCGCCACGACGAGAAACGCGAGCGCAGCCCATGCCGCCGGCGGCACGCGCGCAAGGTGCGTCGTGGCAGCGATCCCCGATACGGCGACGATCACGCCGAGCACTACTCCGGCCGATATCAGCTGTATCGCCAGGCTGATGACGGGATCGCGAGGCAACGCCAGTCGCGGCGCAAGCAACGATCCTGCTGCCCAGGCCGCCGTCCCGGTAAGCGCAAGCACCGCGCCCATCGGCCGGAAATCGCCCCCGGTAGCAGACGTCCAGCCCATCAGCGCGAGACCGGCAAAGCCAATGCCGACCCCGGCGACCTGACGGCCTCTCAGCGGCCGATGAAACACCGCCCATGCAAACAACGCCAGAAAGAGCGGCGAACACGAGCCGAATACCGCGGCCACCCCTGCCGGCAGAAAATGCGTTCCCCAGATCGTCAGTGCCTGACTGGCTACCAGCATGGTGATGCCGATCAACACCGCCCCACCCGACTCACGGACCGACGCAGGCGAACGGCGCCAGCGAAGCAGCGCGAAAGGCAGAACGACCAGCGCCGCAAGCGAGAAGCGCAACGTCGCCACCATCAGCGGATGCAATGCGTTCCCGGCAACCTTGAAAGCCAGGAAATTGGCTCCGTTATAGAACCATTGATAGCCGACGGCGAGCGCGATCCAGCCGCGACGTGCGCTCCACCCGGCAGGGGTCGTGGTCGTCGCCGTCACTTGCTGCCCTCCCGCGTGCCGAATGCGGCGATCGCGGCCTCCTCGCTGCGCAGGCACGGACTCAGGAAATGCTCGATATAAGGGGCTGCCATGGGACTGTTTTGGTCGACGACCTCGTATGCAATTACTTCAATGCTAACGAGCGGTGCGTTATCCCGATAATGCGGACGTTCTATGGTGGTTATCCATATATTGAATAACGGCGTTATGCTTGCTCTGCTTTTGCAATCGCCCTAACCGGAACGCACGGAGGCGCCGTGGACTCCCGCCTTATCGAGTACTTCCTGCGCGTGGCCGAACTCGGCAGCATCAACAAGGCCGCCGCCGACTTGCGGCTCTCGCAGCCGGCGCTGTCGCGCCACATCGCGCTGCTCGAGCATCAACTTCGCGCGAAGCTTTTTACGCGAACGCGCGGGGGCGTTCAGCTGACCGAAGCCGGCACGCTGCTGGTGGAGCGAGCAAGACCCATTCTTCGTCAGTTGACATCGTTGGTCGAGCAGGTGGGCGACCGCGCCGCGGGCCAGTTGGCGATAGGCATTGCGCCGTCCTGGCGCAATCTCTTCACATCGAACTTCGTGGCGCGGTTGGTCGCCGACTATCCAGGCGTGAGGCTTCGTGTTCACGAGGGCGTGAGCCACGAGCTGCGTGACGTCATGCATTCCGGAATGCTGGACCTCGCTATCGTCCCGTTCGAAGCGTCGCCGCCGCAGGGCTATGCCCATACACCGCTCGTTCGGGAGCCGCTCATTCTCGTGAGCGCCAGGGATGCCGGCTTGAGGCCCGACAAGGCGGTGCCGCTGTCGCGTCTCGGCGATCGCAAACTCGCGCTGGCGGGAAAACAGAATGTCATCCGCTCGACCATCGAACACGCGATGGTCCGTCGCAATGTCGAACTCGACATCCTGTTCGAACTCGATGCGATGCATCTCTCGATGGAACTCGCCCGGCGAGGAATCGCGGACACCGTGACGCCATGTTGCGCGGTCAGCGGCAATGCGTTCTGGGAAGATTCGATTTCGTGGAGTCCGATCCGGGGCGCCTACATCACCTGGGCGCTCTGTGAAAATACGGCGCGCTCGCATTCGCAAGCGGTGCTCGAAGGGAAACGGATGATCCTCGGGATGGTCGACGAAATCATCGACAGCCAAACCTGGCGCGGTGCCGAGCGGCTGAATGCGAATGTCGACCCGTTGTTTGGGGAAATAGGCAATTGAGTCCGAAAGCACGCTGCCGGGGCGGATGAGCAGCATCCCGTAGGAAGCCGCGGATCGCTCGGTGCGACACACACGGCAATCGCATCGAACCCATGTCGCGCGTTTGCAAGTGTTCGGGGTCTGCGTCGGCGCTACCGCTACGTTGCCAAGCTCGGCGCATTGGTCGGATCGCCTGTTCCTTCTTTAACCGTGAGCTTGCGTCGCGGTATCGGAACGACGACGACTCAGGCAACGTGGACTAGCTACATATCTTCTATAGCGATACCCGACGTACCTTGCTTGACCAAGGCTTCTGCCAACAGCCTTCTTAGTCGATCATTCTCGGCCTCCAGGTCCTTCAACCTTTGCGATTCGACGCAGTCCTTGGCACCGAATTTCGCCCGCCAGGAGTAGAAGGAGGTATCGCTGAAACCGTACGTCCTGCACAGATACTGGACCGCCTCGCCAGCCTCGGCCTCTCTCAAGAAGCCGATGATTTGTTCGTCCGTAAAACGCTTCCTCATCCTCACATCTTCCTCGATAGTGACCTTCGCTAGTGTCGATTTGCGTGGCGCTCCAGAGAATAGGTCGGTTTGTCACGTGCCCCGCTAACTGGAGGCAGCACGTGACGACATTCCCCTTCGTCGATTGGCGTACGATTCGATACCAAAAAAGAGGATCGCCTGGACAAGTACTGACACTGGTGTCGCCCACTGGTACAACGACGGGAAGAGCGACGCGTTACCGATGCATACTCCACAGAGGGTTGCGATCAGGCATGAGCTCAATCCCGTCCATCGCCAGTTTTCGATCGCTTGGGGTGTGGCCGCGGCCCCATCCCGGGAGCGCTTGACCCAGAACTGATCGACGAGCAGCAACGTGACGAAGCAAGCCATGGACATGCCGATATAGTTCAGGGCACTCGCGAGCAAATGCGTGCCATCCGAAATCAGGACAGTGGCTGCAACCGCGCAGAATACAACGATGACGACTCTTCTACTGACCGCGACGCCCAATAGATGCTCGACTGCGTTGACGAAGGCAACGGTGCCTGAGTAGATGTTTCCGAGATTGATTCTGAGTTGAGTCGTACAGGCGAAAATGATTCCCCCCGCACCCAGCAACGAAACAAAATAGACGCCGGGATTGCTTTCCCGCATCTGGACGGCAAACCAGATCCCCAGGATCCCGGTAATGCCGTAGCAGAACGCTGGAAACATGGCGCCAACAAACAAGGTCCCTGCCCGGAGTTCTCGCCTGCGTACGAATCTTGCGTAGTCGGCGGTCACGAGACCGATGATGAAGGCAAGGCCATTAACGATGCCCAACACTTCAAGCAAACTTTTGTACGGGTCCGCCGCAAGCTGAATCTCCGGAAGAGGGACTCGCGCAGTTGGAGCACCAAGCGCATTTCTTATTGCCCACACGACGAACACAACAAACAGCACAAGGCTTATCGTCTGGAATCTTGCAAGGACTTTCATGCCCGACCACACGAGCGGCAACATGACGAAGACCAGGCAGACGTAGATCAGCGCATGAGGAATCTCGGCAAAGAGAGCCTGCAGCGACGCTCCCATGATGCTGGCTTCCGCAACAAAGTAAGTGAGGCAGGCCACGCCATAAGCCAGGCTGAACAATCCCGCCCCACGATACCCGAGCACGGTTCTGGCCCAGATATTGATGCCAAATCCTGTCTCGATGGATCGACGAACAAGCAGCATACCGACGAATGTTGAAACGCAGTATCCGTAAGCCAGTCCGATCAGCGCTGCTACTACGCCAAATCTCACGGTAATGATCGACGCGATTTGAGCAAAGAAAAGCGCGGTCGCGATACCCAACGTAGCGAAGAATATGCTCTTCCAACTGGTTCTTGCATCGTCAGGAACCGGACTGGAGGCGTAATCCTCATCGGAGTGAGTGGATGCCGGCATACAGAAATCCCAATACGCTCGTGTAAGGAAAAGGAGCAATGCCGCGCCGCGGACCTCACGAGGAATCGCCCTCGTATCGGTCCGCGGCGCCTCATGTAGATCGCTTCAGAACTTGTGCCGCAGGCCGACGGCTACAACTTCTTGCGTGCTTTTGCCCGCCGCAATCCCGTACGAACCGATGGAAGCCTCGGCGGCACCTTGCCCGTTCTGCCCGCTCGCATGCTGATACCCCGCGAGCGCATAGACGTCGGTGCGCTTGCTCAAGCTGTAGTCCGTGCCGATATTCACCTGGTGGTACTTGGCAGACGAATCCCCTAGCGCGCGCGTGTAGTTATAGCCAGCGATCAGCAGAAGCGCAGGCGACACCTGATACTGCGCGAAGATCGAACCGTTGTGATACTTCTCCGAGCCGGCGAACGTCGATGCGGAGTCCGCCGAATACTGAGCGTAACCGTACGCCGCCCCGACCGTGACGGGGCCTGCAACGTAGTTGGCGCCGATCCGCGCGATATTGATCGAACGAGCCGAGGCATACGCAGCATTCACCGGCGAATTGAACAGCGAGTCGGACGACGAGGTACCGCGATTGCTCAGCGCTGCGTTGCCGTTGTCGATATGAAGAATGCCGCCGCCGACGCTGAACGACGTGCTTTGATAGCCGACAGCCGCACTCCACGTCTGCCCCGACCCCGTCGATCCCGCGACACCGCCGAGCGCATACATCACCTCGGTCGAAACGCCGCCCCACGTCGGACTCACCCATTTCACCGCGTTGTTGAACCGAGCACTCGAGTCGTAGTTGTCGACGTCCCCCGGCGTCGCGAACCAGCCGCTGTACACGTCCGCCGTCAGCTGCTGCTCGAGATCGGTCAGCGGATCGTACTGGCGACCGAGCGTCAGGGTGCCGTACGGGCTCGAGATACCGACGAACGCTTGCCGGCTGAACAGTCGGCCCGGCGTCGCGAGTGCACCGTTCGTGCCGTCAAAGCCGCTCTCCACCGTAAAGATGGCCGAAAGCCCGCCACCCAAATCCTCCGTCCCCTTCAACCCCCATAAGGAAGCCGAGAGATTGCTGGGCAGCATCCTCACTTGCGAGTTCTGTCCGCCGCTGTTGTGAACGTAGCCGACACCAGTGTCGACGATCCCGTACAGCGTCACCGAACTTTGAGCCTTGGCTTGCGAAAACGCCACAACACTCAGTGCGGCCACTGCGATGACTTTCCTTTTCATATGTCTCCCCCAAACCCTGTTATACGCGTTCAACTAGGAATACTTATTAAATTTAAAAACCCGATACCGAACGGCGCTTCCTGATAGCGACCTGCCGCCCGATGCCGACCATGGCATCGGAAAGTTCAGGCGTCGAATTCGATCGAACGGGGCCTGCACGCCGCGTCGGTACATCGGCGCTCAGCCCTCGATCGAATCGGTTGATTTTTCGTCAACCGGTACTAGCCGAAGAAATTCTCGAGCTCTTTTGCAAGCGCCTCGGGCGCCTCTTCCGGGATGTAGTGTCCGGACGCCACCATCGTCCCGCGTACGTCCGCGGCAACCTGCTGCAGCTGCGGGACCAGGTCGGGCATCGATCCCTGATCGGCGCGGACTGCAAGAACGGGCATCTTGAGCTTGCCCTTCGCGCTCAATTCGCGATTCTGCTCGGCAGACACCGAGATGGCACGGTAGTAGGCGAGACCGCCTTTCAGCCCGTTCGTCAGAAAGACGCGATGGTATTCCTCGAAGTCCGCTTGGGAAAATACCTGCGGATTTGCCGCCTTCCGTTGCAAATACCACTCGAGGTAGATGTGCTCGCGTCCGGCAAGAAGCGCTTCCGGAAGGTCCGGGATGTTGTGGAATGCGACATGCCACGTCCGCCACGCAACGTCGGAAGCCCACGGCAGCGTATCCGGAAGACTGATGCCCGGAATACCCGTGTCGAGGATCGCGAGGCCGGTGACCTTGTCGCCATTCATCGCCGCATAGGGATAACCGACCCATCCACCGATGTCGTGCACGACCAGTGCGTGTCGATCGACACCAAGTTTCTCGACGAGGCCACGAAGGAGCTTGGCAGCCTTGACCGTGTCGAGCGTACCCGCGGGGCGATCCGAGTCACCTTGCCCCGGAAGATCCGGAGCAATGACACGGTACCGATGTCCGAGCAAAGGCAAAACCTTGCGCCACGCATACCAGCTTTGAGGGAAACCGCAAATCAGAACCAGCACGTCGCCGTCCGGCTTGCCACCACTCACATAATGCATCCGCACGCCATCGACCGTTTGAAAGCCGCGCTCGAAGCCTTCAATGCCGGTTTCCGGCCATTCACGATTCGAAAACATTCACAAGCTCCTATTGTTCCACCGACATGTGCAGGCGCCGACGCGGGCGCCTGCGCTGCGCACGCGTGTAGCCAAACGCCCGCTCAGAAGGGATCCCGTGCAGCGGCAAGCCAGCCACCGTCCATCACGTACTCGCTGCCGTGCACGAAGTCGGCATCGTCGCCACCCAGATACGCGGCGAGCTTGGCAATTTCTTCCGGCTGACACCACCGGCGCGCCGGGAATTTCTGAAGCGCGGCTTCCATATCGGGCGAATTCGCCGTCGTGTGTTCCGACATCGCCAACGGAGTCGCGGTCGCGCCGGGGCAAATCGTATTGACGCGAATGCCGCGCGCGCCGTATTCGAAGGTGAGTTGTCGAGTCAGACCAATCACGCCATGCTTGGATGCCGTGTAGGCAGTCCCGCCGCCCGCAGCGCTGAAGCCCGAGGTGGACGATGTGTTCACGATCGCCCCTTTGCCTTGCTTCAGCATCTGCGGAATGACCGCTCGGGCCATCAGGAACGGCCCCGTGAGGTTAACGGCGATGACGCGGTCCCACTCTTCGACGCTCACCTCGTGAGCCGTCGCGTGTCCATCCAGAATGCCGGCGTTGTTGCACAGAAGATCGATGTGCCCCCAGCGCTCGATCACCGCATTGACAGCGGTCTCGACGCTACGCGGATCGCTGACGTCTACTTGATGGGCGTACGCCATCGACGGATTCGCCAACGCTTCAACGGTGGCAACGGCGCCCTTGAGATTGATATCGAGTGCGGCTACGTTCGCCCCTCTCGAAACGAACTCGCGAACCATTGCCCGCCCCATGCCAGAGCCGGCACCGGTTACGATCACCACGCGCCCTGAATAATCATTCACTGAAACGTCTCCTTCACTTCGCTTTGACCAGCACGTGCGCTGCTCCCTGAGCCGGCGAATCGTGCGCTTTTCGTTTCCAGGATTCGTGTCTTTGCATCGTCTTGCGCCAATTAGACGAGGTCCAATTGTGTTTCTCGATGCATGCAGATCACGAATTTCTATCAACTCGGCAAGTATCCGTCACACACCGGAATTTAATTCGTAATGCGAATTGATACCCGAACGTCGCTCAGGCCGTGTGCAACGCGCCCCGTCTTCAACGTTGAATATCCTGGTCGATGAAGTGAGCGGTCAGTCCACGCAACAGGCAAGGTCCGATGCGAGCGTTCCGACCGTCTGGATGATGTCCGCCGGCCTTGAAACCATTGTATGTATGGCCAAGACGCCGTTCGTCCATCCAAAGGATGAGAAAAATTTCGATTGATGCGGCCGGTGGCGACGATGAACGCACCGCCCCGGTGCGCTCAGGCTACTTCGTTGTCGAAGTGCCCAGGTCGGCGGAGAACGCCGCAAGCTGGGTTCGGCTCTCGATTCCCAGCTTGCCCAGGATTCGAATGACATGCGACTTGACGGTGGCAAGCTCGATGCCCAGCGTTTCCGCGATGTCCTTGTTCGAAAGGCCGGCGGTCATGAGGGACGCAACGACGAGTTCACGCTCCGTCAGGAAATACTCGTTTCGCAGCACGTGGTCGGCCTGGACCTTCTTGACGGATGCGAGCATCGAGAAGCTGTGCTGCATGTAGTCGTACATCTGTCCGAAGGGTTCCGGGGTCGAGAACGGGCTGTCGCCCTGCTTCTTGATGACGGAAAGACATGCCAATGGTGTGTCCCCCGCCCAGAACAGGAACCCGACTTCATCCGCGAGACCGTACTTTCTCTGATAATCCGACCAGCTGGAGTGCTGGTCGTCGCGCTTTGCCCCTTTGAGGGTCACGACGGTCGCACGCTGTTTGATCAGACGATAGACGTTCAACGGATCGGCGGAGGCGAATACCGTGTAATAGTCCTTGATGGTCTCTTCAGGCCATCCCATCTGGGTGTGCGGCAATAGCTGGTCGTGCGAATCGAGCCATGTAAACACGGCTGCCGAACAATTGAGCATCGACCGTGCGAAGTTAACGGTCTGAAGGGCGAACTCCTGGGATTCCCTGAATTTGCTGACTTCGACTAACATCGCCAATTCTCTTTGCCGGAAGGGACGAGCGCGCACGCCAATCGTGCGAACTCAGCGGCCTGACGAGCACCTCAGCACCAAATCGAGGGCCGAAAGAGCGTGAAGCATGAAATGCACACCAGACTAACATCTGATACTTAATTTGACAGGCTACCGCAACACACCGCCCGTTCATACTAGGGAAGTCATATACAGGCCGGCGACCATATCCTTGAAGCCAACAGAACACGCCACTGCCGCACGACCGCAAGCGGGATGACCGTCATGCAGGCCGAATCAGGGTTGCCGGCTTTCCGCTGCAGTATGCGGCGCACACGTCCCTCGCCGCGTCGGCCGCCGCGATAGCGGCCGGTGACGCATTGATCGACATGCACAGCGACACGTCGATCGACGGCGGCTGCGGCTCCAGTGCAAGCTCGGCGAGGCGTCCGCTCTCCAGTTCGTCGCGCACGAAAAGATGCGGGACTGCGCCGACACCGTACCCATCACGCACCAATTGCACGATCGCGGCGACGGAGGAAGCACAGGTTATGCGTATCGCATCGTCCGGGATGCCCGCCCGACTCGCGAGTGTTCGGACGATGCGTTCGACCGCAAGATGCGACGTCGTGCCTCTTCCGAACGTCAGTACCGGCCGCTCCAGGGCGAGGCGAATCGGGTCCACGTCCGGGCCGGAAAGCAGTTCCCGGCTGACAATCCATCGGACCGGATAGCTTGCAATCCGGCTCGACGTGATCTTGTCGCTATCGACGATCTCTGCGCACACGGCCATGTCGAGTTCGCCGTGCAGGATTTTCTTGTTCAACGCCGGACTCGAATCGACGGTCAGCTCGACCACCAGGCCCGGTAGACGCTCCCTCAACCGCGTCACGAACATGGAGAGCCAGCTATGAACGATCGTGTCGACGACACCGAAACGTATGGGCCCGCGCAACGCGAGTTCGAGGCCGGCCGCCTGCTTGAGCGCACGGGTCGCGTCCACCACGTTCCTCGCCGGCGCCAGCAAGCTCTGCCCCGATAGGGTGAGACGAAAATCCGCCGCCGTTCGATCGACGAGCTCGGTCCTCAATTCGTCCTCGAGCGCCTTGATGCGTGTCGATATCGTCGCAGGCGAAGTATGAAGAAGACGCGCCGTAGCCCGGAAGCTGCCTTGTTGCGCGAGCGTCACGAACGTCTCCAGAAAGCGCGTATTCATTGCCCTACCCTGAAGGAAGCCGGTATCCGTTCCGACACCCGGCATGGAACACTTCCCGTTGCATGACTGCCTGCTCGCGTCGGCACGGCGGCGACAGCGCAACTGCGTTGAGCACGCAGACGCTCGTCACGGCCTATCAGGAAAATATTGACGGTCGTGAGCGGAATTTCTCGTTGGCGCAAGATCATTTCCGATCCTATTATTCATTCGCATTCCTGCTTTTATGGCGCAGAACGCGGAAACCACTCGGGCAACCGTGAATCTCGAAACAACGGATCTATCTGGACCCTCTCTCCATGACGTCACGGAAAGTTCTCGGCACCGCCCTCCACAACGCCGGCACGGCAACCCGGGGGAGCCATCGAATGGCCCCTGCCACCGACCCGCGAAATACCTCCCCGTACACGGCCCTTCTGCGTGAACCCATGTCTTCCATCGCGGCGAATGTTCCCGATCGACCCGATCTCCGGTCGATATCGATCCTCGGGTACAACTGAATCGCGCGCCACGCGTCGCGATCCGCGGCAGAAATACGAGGCTCGTCGAGCGAGCCTCGGGCAGCGCATCCCGCGGGTTCTCATGACATGATGTCTACAGCAGCAGGCGCTTTTCCGTTCTCGGCACGGCGCGCACATCGTCCAGCGTCAGGTTCCGACGGCTGAAAGGCGTCGGTTCGATGGGTACCACCGTTCCCGTGCGCGCGGACGCCTCAATCGCCAACAAGGTCTTCAGATCGGCCAGGCCCTCCTCGACGCTCGCCGCAGGTTTGCTGCCTCTTTGTATGCATTCGGAGAATCGCTGGATCATTCCGCCGAAGTGGTCGCAGTGCCGGAAATGAATCGTCTCCGAAGCGTCCTTCGCGTTCAGTACCATCCGCGTCGGCGTCTCGAACCTGAAACCGGGCTCCATGGTCAAGTCCCCTTCGGTTCCCAGCACCCTGTACATATCGATCGACGCCGTACCAAAACTGCAATAGAACTGTGCGAGTCGATCGCGGGGGAAGCGCAAGGTAACCGCAATGGCGTCGTCGATATCCGAGAAGCGGGGATCTCCGGACCGGCGTGTCGTGATCGCCGCCGCATCGACGGGTTCGTCGGAAAAGACATGCCGTGCCGCGTTGACGCAGTAAATCCCGATGTCTTGAAGCGGGCCACTCCAGTTCTGGCTGTCCAGCCGATGATTACCCGTCGCGGACTGAAACCCGAACACCCCGCTGAAGTACCTAGGATCGCCGATGCGGCCTTCCCGGATCGCTTCGAGTGCCGCGATCGTCCCGGCCTCGTGATGCAAGCGGTAACAGGTGCTCAACAACACGCCGGCCTCGGTAGCGGCCACAATCATCGCCTCGGCATCTGCGACGCTGGTCGCCATCGGCTTCTCGACCAACACATGCTTGCCCGCCCGCGCAGCGCGAATCGCGTAGTCGGCGTGAAGAGGGTTCGGCACGGCGATATAGACGGCATCGACGACATCGCTGTTCAGCAGCCGCTCGTAGTCGTCGTACCCGACGATCGTGTCGATACCGTGGAATCGCGCGAGCTTGCGCGCCCCGTCGGGATTTCCGGAGACCAACGCACCGATCGTCGAATTTCCCGTCTGCGCAACGGCCGGCATGAACGCCTCTTGCGATATCCATCCCGCGCCTACAACAGCGTATCTGATCATGTTATTCCCTATGCGTGGCTCAGAAGCCGTAGAAGACCGGCACGACGCTCCGCTCGCGCACCGACCGGCGCGCCGCATCCAGCACGACGGCGGCGTCATGGGCGGCGTCGAGCGTCGACAACTGCGTCGTGCTTTCGCGACGCATTCGTTCACGAAAAGGCTTTCGACCTGAAGAAAACCGTCCCAGCAAGTTGCGTCGTCCGGAACGAAAGTCCCGCATCGCCGAACTTCGTCATCCCACGGGATCACGCCGCTTCCGTCGGTGCCGATGAGCTTGAAATAGACGGACCAGGGATCGCGACTGCGATCGTCGACTGACAAACTTCCCCATGGATTCGCAATAACTTCCATAGCCGTGCATCGACACGGCTATGTGTACATCGCCGGCCGATAGCGCTCGGCCGCGAACGTCACTGACGTCCCACAGTCCATCGCCGCGACGATCTGCTCCGCGACGGACGTCGTGACATAGCCGTCCCACGCATTGGCGCCGCCGCTGGCGGTACCGGTGCCGATCGATCGGACCCACGCGTTGAGTTGCTTCACATAGGCCGGCCGGAACCGGTCGATCCAGTTGCCCGCATAGGCCGTCATGCCGTAGCCGCCGGCGTTCCTGCCGACGCATCCCGGCGGAGCGGTCTCGATCGTTCCGGCTCGCCCGACAACCTGCACGTGCACGTGATAGCCATACCGACAATTCATGAATACCTCCGACGACACGATCACGTCGCCGGCCATTTCCATCACGACGACCAGCGGATCACCGTTTCCAGCGCTGTAGACGCGCGCGGCAACAGGCTCGGAATCGAGCAGCCAGCGGCTTGCATCGATTTCGTGAACGAATGCATTGGTGATCGACATCGGCCCGTTGAACCAGTCCGGCGCGACGGGATTGCGGTGGACGTTGTGCACGACAACCGGTGCACCGATCTCGCCGTCGACGATCGCGCGCTTCATCTCGAGGTACGGCTGATCGAATCGACGCATGTAACCAACCTGGACCAGCCTGCGACCCTTCGCGATTTCCGCGTCGACGACCTTGAGCGCCTCGGCTGCCGTATCGGCCAGCGGCTTCTCGCACAGGACCGGCTTGTCGGCCTCGATGCACTGCAGTACGAGGTCGCCGTGCAACGGGTCCGGCGCCGCAACGAGCACCGCGTCAACATGTTCGGAACGAATCAGCGCTCGCGGGTCCGTATAGACTCGCGCGCCGCAGGCCTCGGTGCGCGCACGCTCTTCGTCCGCATCGCAGACTGCGACCAGCTCCGCGCCCGACGTCTCTTCGCGCAAGATGCGCGCGTGCTCCGAGCCCATTACGCCGACACCGATCACCCCAATTGCCAGGGACATCTCCTGCCTCCGATCCATTGACGCGCCATCGTTCGAATGCGGTCGACCCGATGGCCGCATCCGGCTCCATCGCATCGCGCCGCCCGCACGGTGATGCTTCGCCGTGGGTAGCAGATGAGGACGCGCCCGTCGGATCGGTTGCCGACGAGCCGCCCGACAGATTTGCCGCTCACCGAGGAAGCTCACCGTCTCCGCGCGACTTCACGCGGCAGCCGTGTTATCCGCGAGTGGGCTGCTGGATGTGTTCCCACACACCGCTTTTGCCCGACACGAGGATCGCGTCTGCGATGCGCTCGATCTGGACGCCGTCCTCGAAGTTCGGTGCGGCAGGCTGATTCCCGGCGATTGCCTGCAGGAAGTTGTACCACTCGATCGATTTGATATCGATGTAGCCCTGGCCCATCCCGGCAACGGGCCACAGCTTGTCGCCGAACGGTTGATGCGGGCCCGAGTAGATCGTGCGGAAGCCGAACGTGTCCGACGGATCGTCGGCGAATGCCACGCGCAATTCGTTGAGCCGCTGATAATCGAACGCGATCGAACCGCGCGTGCCGTGGATTTCGAAGCCGAGCTGGTTGTGGTGACCCCACGCATTGCGCGTCACTTCGATCGTCCCGCACACGCCGTTGGCGAACTTGATCATCGTCATGGCCATGTCGTCGACGTCGACCTTGCCCTTCTCCGACGATGCCTGGCCTGCCGGGCCGAAGAAGCGGCCGGCCGGCAGCGGCCGCTCGGCGATGAAGGTCTTGACGATCGAGTTCACCGATTCGAACTCGCCCACGAGCAGTCGCGCTGCGTCGATGACGTGCGTGCCGATATCGCCGAGCGTGCCCGAGCCCGCCTTTTCCTTGTTGAAGCGCCACGACAGCGGCGTGCTCGGATCGGCGCCCCAGTCCTGCAGGTAGTAGCCGCGGAACGTCAGGATCTCGCCGATACGCCCTTCGTCGATCAGGCGCTTGGCCATCTGCAGCGCCGGCGTGTGACGATAGTTGTACGAGATCATCGTGACCACGCCGGTCTCCTTCGCGGCCGCATGCATGGCTTCCGCGTCGGCCACCGTCATGGCCATCGGCTTCTCGCACATCACGTGCTTGCCCGCCTTCGCGGCCGCGATCGCGATCGCCGCGTGCGTGTCATTCGGCGTGCAGATGTCGACGATGTCGATATCCGGGCGCGACACGACTTCACGCCAGTCGGTCGCATACTCGGCGAACCCGTATTGCGCAGCCGCATTGCGTGCGAGCTCGTCGTCGATGTCGACCACGACCTTGCGCTCGATTTCCACCGGCGAGCCGAACAGGATCGGCACCACGGCAGTAGCGATGGAGTGGGCTTTGCCCATGAAGCCAGTGCCCACCAGAGCGACATTCAGTTTTTTCACGGTTTTCCTCCATTAAGGCTGTCGTACTCGTGACGCACTCAGCCGATTGCTTGACTCATTCGACACAAACTTGATTCTCATTCCGTCATTCAGTATTCCGAATCACATGACGTACATCCATTGCATCTCGATTGTTCAATGCGGATTCAATGTCTCGTTCGCTCCTTACTCGATAACCGCGATCTTCTCGCCCGCGGCGACCGCACGCCCCGATTCCGCCTGGATCCTGATCCGGCCGCCTTTCGGCGCGACGACACGCATCTCCATCTTCATCGCCTCCATGATGGCGACGCCATCACCTTCGGCCACCGTCGCCCCCTCTTCCACCAGCCACTTCTGCAGCGTTCCGGGCACCGGTGCCGTCACGCTGCCCGTACCCGCGTCCGCCTGCACCGCAGCGTCGAAGGCGTTCGGGGCGTCGACGTGTGCAAACAGCGACGCGGGCAGGCCGATCGTGTGGCGCTTTCCATCGATCTCGATGAAGCTCTGCAGCAAGCCTCCCTCCGCCGACGCGACGCGTGCCGAAGGCTCGATCCCGCGGAACTCCGTTTCGATCCAGTTCGTATGAACCTTGAATCCGTCTTCGCCGGTGAAGCGCTTTTCCTCGATCACCGCCCGATGGAATGGCAATACCGAAGCCACGCCCTCGATACTGAATTCGGCGAGTGCACGGCGCGCACGGGCCAACGCTTGTTGCCGCGTCTCGCCCGTGATGACCAGCTTGGCCATCAGCGAGTCGTACAGCCCCGGGATCTGCGAACCAGATTCGACGCCGGAGTCGAGCCGCACACCGGGACCTGCCGGCGGACGAAAGCGCGTGATCGCACCCGGCGTCGGCAGGAAGCCGCGGCCCGGATCCTCCGCATTGATGCGGAACTCGATCGCATGACCGCGCGGCTCCGGCGTAGCCGTGATCGAGACGGGCAGGCCGTCCGCGACGCGCAATTGCTCGATCACGATATCGACGCCGGTGGTTTCCTCCGTCACCGGATGCTCGACCTGCAATCGCGTATTCACCTCGAGGAACGAGATGACGCCGTCTTGCGAGAGCAGGAACTCGACCGTACCGGCCCCCGTATATCCGGCCTCGGCACATATCCGCCGCGCCGCGTCGTGAATCCGCGCGCGCTGCTCGTCGGTGATGAAAGGCGCGGGCGCCTCCTCCACGAGCTTCTGGTTTCGGCGTTGAAGCGAACAGTCGCGCGTGCCGAGCACGACGGTGTTGCCGTGATGGTCGGCAATGATCTGCGCCTCGATATGGCGCGGACGATCGAGAAATTGTTCGGCATAGCAGTCGCCCCGGCCGAACGCTTCCGTCGCCTCGCGAACCGCCGAATCGAACATTTCCGCGACATCTTCGATGCGCCGGACGATCTTCATGCCGCGACCACCGCCGCCGAACGCCGCCTTGATCGCCAGCGGCAGGCCGACTTCCCGCGCGAACGCCACCGCATCCGACGCACTGTTCAGCGGCCCGTCGGATCCCCTGACCAGCGGCGCGCCGACCTTCGACGCGATACGCCGCGCCTGCACTTTGTCGCCGAGCGCGGTGATCACCTCCGGCGACGGACCGACCCAGATCAACCCGGCATCGATGACCGCCCGGGCGAATTCCGCGCGCTCGGACAGAAAACCATAGCCGGGGTGAACCGCATCGGCGCCGGCGCGACGTGCGATCGCGAGAATCTTCGAGATGTCGAGATAGGTGTCCGCCGGACGCCCCGCACCCAATCCGTAGGCCTCGTCGGCCAGTTCGGCATGCAGCGAACCGGCGTCGGCGTCCGAGTAAATGGCGACCGACGTCACGTTGTAATCGCGCGCGGCGCGAATGACGCGAATCGCGATTTCGCCGCGATTTGCGATGAGCAGCTTCTTCATCGAACGAGTTCCTTCACTTGCGGATCGAATGCGGATATCGGGTTGAAGCGAATGCGGGCGCCGATCGGAATCTGTCCGAGCATGCCGAGATGATTGGCCGCGACCACGGCAATCACCGGATACCCACCGGTGACGGGGTGATCGGTCAGAAACAGCACCGGCTGCCCGCTGTGCGGCACCTGAATCGATCCGAACAGCGTGCCTTCCGACGGCAGCTCCACGTCATCGCGCCGCTGCAGCGGCAGGTCACCGACTAGCCGCATGCCGACGCGGCTCGACTCGGTCGTGACACGCCATTCCTGGGACAGAAACCGGGTGACGCTGTCGTCAGTAAACCAGTCGGTGCGCGGCCCCGGGACGACATCGACCTCGATGGTGTCGCCGGCGCGCGGAAGCGGCAGCGTGGCCGGCGGCTCGGGCTCGACGAACGTAACCGCTTCGTCGGCCGGAACGAGAACATCGCCACGAGCAATCGGCGCCGGGCCGATCCTCGAAAGCGTGTCGGTCGACGCGGACCCCAGCGTGCGCTCGACGACAAACCCGCCGCGCAGTGCCACGTAGCTCCGCATGCCGCGGCCGGGAATGTCGAGCGTGACTTCCTCGCCCGCATCGACGGCGAAAGGTCGCGCGTGAGGGACAACCGTCACGCGGCCATTCGCGTCGCGAATCGAAATCGGACACGGCGCCCCCGTCACGGCCAGGGTCACCGCGCGGTCGGGCACCAGCGAAAGACCGCCGAACGTCACCTCGAGCGCGGCGCGACTGCCAGGATTGCCGACACAGGCGTTCGCGATTCGTAGCGCGGCGCTGTCGACGGCACCGCACACGGAGACGCCCTGGTCACCCTGTCGAGGCCGACCGAGGTCCTGGTACAGCACGGGGCGATCCGCACGCGTGACCAAGATGCCGCTGCCTGAAACGTGGCGCACCGGCGTCGGTTGCAGTCGCTCCGGAACCGGCACGGCGGCGCCTTTCCTCGCATCGCGGAATCGAACCCGATCGCCGGGCGCGAGCAATGCGGCACGCGGACGCGTCACGTCCCACATGGGCACCTGTGTCGTGCCGAGAAGCTGCCATCCTCCGGGGCTGTCCGACGGATAGATCCCGCTGAATGTGCCCGCGATCGCGACCGAGCCTGCCGGGATACGCACGCGAGGGGCTTTGCGTCGCGGGACATCGAATCCCGGATCGTCGGCGGTCATATAGGCGAACCCCGGTGCGAATCCGGTAAACGCGACGGAGTAGGCGGCATCCAGATGCCGCTGGACGAGTTCCGCGACGGACCATCCCAACAGCTCGGCGACCTCGCCGAGATCCTGCCCGTCGTAGGAAACCGGAATATCGAACGTATTCCCGCTACGCTCCCGGCGAACGGACACGTCCAGCTGCCCGAGCCGCTCGATCAATGCCGCACGATCGATGACAACCGGGTCGAAGCGAACCAGCACGGTACGCGCACCCGGAATGACCTCGTCGACCCCTTCCACTTCGCTCGCGAGCAGCCGGTCGAAAAGCGCCAGCGTCATTTCGAGACTCTCGAGCTCGACGAGGACGCCGGCGGAGCCGGCCGAAAGGATGCGCATCTGCTCAGGCACGGCTCTCTCCTCCGCACGCACCCGCAAACGGCCGAAGCGTAACGCCACGTGCGGTGAGCTGCGTTTGCAGCACGCGAGCCGTCTCGACGGCCGACGGGTTGTCTCCGTGGATGCAGATCGACTGTGCTTCGATCGCGATGTCCGTACCGTCGATTGCCGTCACGACACCCTCTTGCACGAACCGCAACATGCGACGGGCAACGACGTTCGGATCATGAATGACGGCCCCTTCCATGCGGCGATTCACGAGGCTTCCGTCCACGTTGTACGCCCGGTCGGCAAATGCCTCGCTGACGACCGCAAGGCCGGCTTCGCGCGCCTGATCCGCGACGGGTGCGCCGGCCAGTGTCATAAGCGGGAGCGTCGGATCGATCGCCAGAATCGCGTCGATGACGGCCGCCGCCTGATAGGTATCGTGCGCAATCGTGTTGTACAGCGCGCCGTGCGGCTTCACGTAGCGAATCGACGTGCCCGCGGCTTTTGCAAGCCCCTGCAGTGCACCGATCTGGTAGATCACGTCGCTCGTCAGTTCTGCACGGGATGGCTGCATGTTGCGACGCCCGAAACCCACCAGGTCGCGATAGCCGACGTGCGCGCCGACGGCGACACCACGCCGCGCCGCTTCGCGCAGCACCGTATAGATCCCCGCCGGATCGCCGGCATGAAAACCGCAAGCAACGTTTGCGCTAGTCACGATCTCGAGCATCGCCGCATCGTCGCCCATCCGCCAGGCGCCGAAGCTCTCGCCGAGATCGCAGTTCAAATCAATGCTTACCATGACGCTGCCTGCAGGATGCCTTCAATGCACGAACACACGATGCTGCTCGAGCGTTAGCGCGAGGTTCACGCGATTTTCCGGAACTTGCTGAGCGAGACGGACTCGATCCATTGCCCCGCCCGTGCGCCGAACGCCTTCGCGAACTCGGTATTCGAATGCGTTTCAAGGGCTGCTTCGTCCTCCCAGATTTCGTAGAAGACGAACTGTCCCGGCGTCTCGGTGGATTCGTGCAGATCGTATTGAACGAACCCCGGCTCCGTCCTTGCATACGGCACCAGTTCCTTCAACGCTTCGCGCAGCACGTCTTCGCTACCCGAGCGAGCCACGACGGTTGCGACCACCACCAGACCTTCCTTCTTCATTTCACTCTCCTCGTTACGGTTGTTGATCGACGCTCAGCCGATCCCGGTCAGCGTTCAGCCGAGGTCGATTTCGACTGTCGACTTGACCGAATTGGCGATGAAGCACCCTTTGTGCGCACGGTAATGCAGTCGTTCGAGTTGCGCCTGGTTCGGCTGCTTGTCGGATGCGAACGTCACGCGCGGCCTGAGCACGATCTCCGATACCCAGTGAAACCCCTCTGCGCTTTTCTCGACCTTCCCGACTGCATTGTCGGAATACGACTCGACCGCGTAGCCACTGCCTTCGCAGAGCGCGAGGAAGTACAGCATGTGGCAACTTGCGAGTGCATTGACGAGCAACTGCTCCGGGTCGGCCAGGTTTTCGTTCCCGAGATAGTCAGGAGCAGCGGATACGGGAATCGTCACCGTCGGGCTGACGATCGCCCGGTGGTCCCGGCTGTAGGTCCCTTCTCGCTCGTGGTGCTTCTCGACATTCCATTCCAGTCGGACGACATGCTCGGACATCGGTGTCTCCCGGCGAGCTTCCTCGCCATTCAGTCAATTTCCATTGCAGACGGACTGCGATAGCTTGGTCCTGTTCATTCCGCCGAAATGTATTTCTTCGCACTCTTTATCGATTTGGCGTCACCCGATTTCACGATCGGAACCCATTCGCTCCAACCCGTGCGGACGTCGTCGGTACGAATGCGCAACGCGCGGGAGCCGTCGCCGAATGTCAGCCACTCGATTTCGCGAGAAACCTCGGAACGGCCTTCCTCTACGACCAGACGCTCGGTCCTGTGAGAAAAATCGAGCAGCCCCTCGCGCAATACGTCGAGATATTGCATGCCACGGTCGTCCGACGCCTGCGATGTTGCGCGATTGAGCAGCTTCGCAGCAATTTCCGCATCGAACATTGCAACGACTCCTTGCTCATACGGCCGCCGTGTTCGCCGGCAAATCCGTGACCAGCATGTACCCCGGTTCGTGCGTGATCGCAAAATCCGGCTTCGCCGCCTGAAGGGCCATTTGAGGCGTCACCCCGCACGCCCAGAAACCGAGGATGTCACCGGCCTCGATCACCGGCGGATCGCCGAACTCCGGCCGGGCGACGTCGCGAATCCCGATGGTTTCCGGGTCGCCGATATGAACCGGCGCACCGTGCGCGAGCGGAAACCGCTCCGACAGCACGATCGCCTGGATCGCATCGGCAGGCTTGAACGCACGCATCGACACGACCATCGGGCCATGAAACGGCCCGGCAGCCGCGGTCTGGATGTTCGTCACGTACATCGGCACGTTCCGGTTCGCGCTGATGTGGCGGATATCGATCCCGGCCTGCAGAATCGCGCTCTCGAACGAGAACGAGCAACCCAGCGCGAACGTCACGAGATCGTCGCGCCACAGGTCGACCAGATCGTCGACCGTATCGGTGTGAACCCCGTTCCGGTACACCCGGTAACGGGGCACGTCGGTCCTGATGTCGATTGCGCCGAGTCCGTCCAGCCCCGGATCGCCGGGCTGCCCGACGCCCACCAGCGGGCAGCTCTTGGGGTTGATCCGGCAAAACTCGCGAAAATCATCGGCGTACCGCTTCGGCAGAATCGCCAGATTTGCCTGCATGAACCCATCGGCGTATCCGGTCGTCGGCGCACGCAGCTTGCCGTCGCGAATCAGCAGCCGGACCTGGTCGGCCGACATCGTTCGCGTACCTGCAGTCGATTCCATTGAAAGCACCCTTGCGCGAAGTTGTTCAGTTCTCGCCGAGCGCAGCGACCATCGCACGCGCAATCGCCACGTCCGCTTCCTCCGGGCCGCCCGACACGCCGACACCACCGACGATCTCGTCGCCGCGCTTCACCGGCAGGCCGCCGCCGAACACGACCAACGGACGGGACGCTGCGCGCTCGAGCCCGTACAGTTCGCCGCCCGGCTGAACGAGTTTCATCCAGTAATCGGTAGGGAACCGCAGTGCGGCGGCGGTATACGCCTTGTTGTGCGCAATTTCGATCGTACCGAATGCGGCGTCGTTCACACGCGCGAACGCAACGAGATGGCCACCCGCATCGACGATCGACAGCGACGAGCGCTGCGTCAGCTCGTTCGCTTTCGCGACGCCCGCCTCGATCGCCCGCCGCGCGGCTTCATATGTGATCTGCTTGCTCATTGATCTCTTCCTGGCCCAGTCGGGCAATCAGTTGTACGCGCCGCCGTCGACGTTGATCGCTTGCGCGGTAACGTAGGACGACTCGTCCGATGCGAGGTAGACGAACAGCGGCGCGACCTCATCCGGGGCCGCCTGTCGGCCGAGGGGGATCGCCGTCCGAACGACCGACTCCTGCTTGTCGCGTCCGCCCATGAAGTCGATCACCGGTTGATTGAACGGCGTATCGATCCAGCCGGGGCACACGGCATTGACACGCACGCCATCCGGTGCGAATTCGATTGCCAGCGTGGTCGTGAGACCGATGATGGCCGCCTTGGACGCCGAATAGCATGCGAGGCCAGTACCGCCGCGCTTGCCCGCGAGAGACGACATCATCACGATCGACGACTTTTTCGCGGCTCGCAGGTGGCGAAGCGACTCGCGCGCGAAAATGAAGTTGGCCCGCACGTTGATCCTGAACACCTTGTCCCAGTTCTCGGTGCTGAATTCCTCGACGCGCCCGGACAGCTGGACACCGGCATTCAGACACAACGTGTCGATGCCGTGCATCCATTCGGACGACTTGCCGATGACGGTCTTGATTTCTTCTTCGCTCGAGAGGTCCGCCCGGAAAAAGCGTACCTTGTCGCCGAACCGGGATTCGAGCGCACGGCCCTTGACTTCGTCGATGTCGACGACCGACACGGTCGCGCCTTCGGCAACGAACGACTCCAGAATGGCGAGACCGATATTGGCAACGCCGCCGGTCAGAAGTACTCGCTTGCCTGTCAAACGTCCTGACATCACAGTTTCCTCGAGATCACTGCGCGGATAACCGCACCACGTTGCCGAATCGACATCTCGCCGTTCGGCAGGCGCGGTTATCGGGCGCGATTGATGTTGTCCAGCACCGCATCGTTCACCACGGACGCTGCCTCCATTTGCGGCATGTGGCCGACGTCCGGAATCACGCGCAGCTGCACGGTGGACGGCAGGCTGTCGGCCTGCGGGACCGGAATGATCCCGTCACGCTCCCCCCAGAGCAGCATCACGGGACAGGCAAGCCCCGCGAGCGTCGCGCCGATCGTCTGAACCTGGCCGTTTTCGTCGGCGATGGTGTCGGCGATGGCCGACAGCGCCTCCTGGACACCTTCCAGACGCTTGAACTGGAGCGTGCCCTCGACCATTTCGCTCGTGATCTTCGACGGATCGGCAAACAGCTTTTCCAGCGCAGCCTGAAGCGGGCGACGGCGCTCCGCGGCAACGAATTCGGTCACGAACGACCGGTTGATCTCCTTGCCGAGGCCGATCGGCGCGATGAGCGTCACCGACGCGACACGCGACGGTTTGCCGGCCGCGAACGCGGCGGCGATCGCACCGCCGAACGAGTGGCCGACCAGATGGAGTTTCCCGGACGTCACGGCGTCCGCGGCTTCCTCGACGGCTTCGGTGATCTTTCCGATCACGTCGCCGCCGGTAATCGGCGTCGATTCGCCGTGCCCGGGAAGGTCGATCGCGATCGTCCGGAAGTGCTCGGCGAGTGCGCCCTGGTTGAACAGCCAGGTCGACAGATCACCGCCGAAGCCGTGAATGAGCAGCACCGCGTCGTTGCTTTCGGGGCCGAGCTCCAGCGCGTTCACGCTGCCCTCGGACACGGCGATCGCCTTCGGTGCGGCGACACCGCCCGCCTCGTCGTCGCCCGCATTCAGACGATGCGCGTAACTTGCGACGAGCGCGTCGATTTCCTCCTCGGTGGCGGCCTCGTCGGCGATGACGCCGATCAGCGCACCGACCGGCGCGATTTCACCCTCGTTGATCACGATGCGCCGCAGGATCCCGGACACGGTCGCTTCCACGGCGTTGTTGACCTTCGTGGATTCGACCTCGAGGAGTTCCTGGCCGCGCTCGACCTTGTCCCCCTCCTTTGCGTGCCATTCGAGCACGGTGCCTTCGGTCATCGTCATCCCCCACTTGGGGATGGTGACGGCTTCAATGAACGACATGATTGGTTACCTCTTCAGAATCGACTTGACGGCATTCACGACCGCTTCCGGCGACGGCACGTACGCGTCTTCCAGGTTCGGTGCATAGGGCACCGGCGTGTGCGGCGCCGTCACGAGACGGATCGGCCCCTTCAGCGAGTCGAAGCACTTGTCGGCCAACAGCGCGGAGATATCCGTCGCCACGCTGCAGCGCGGATTCGCCTCGTCGACGATCACGACCCGGCCGATGTCCTCGGTGTATTCGAGCAGCGTGTCCTCGTCGAGCGGCGACGTCGTGCGCGGATCGATGATGCAGGCCGACACCCCGTCTGCCGCGAGAAGGCGAGCAGCCGTCTCGGCCACGCCGACCATGCGGCCGAGCGCAACGATCAGCACGTCTTTCCCGTCCCGCACCACGCGTGCTTCGCCGAATGGAATCGTGTACGCCCCATCGGGCACTTCGCCCGTCGTGTCGTACAGCTTCTTGTTTTCGAGGAAGATCACCGGATCGTCGTCACGGATCGCCTGGAGCAGCAGGCCCTTCGCGTCGTACGGATTCGACGGGATCACGACCTTGAGACCGGGAATGTGCGTGAAGATCGGATAGAACGCCTGCGTGTGCTGCGCAGCGGAGCGCGTGCCGGCCCCGTACGTGGCGCGAATCACGAGCGGGGTCTTCGCGTGGCCGCCGAACATGTACCGGAACTTCGCGATCTGGTTCATGATCTGGTCGAGACACACGCCGGCGAAGTCGACGAACATCAGCTCGGCGATCGGGCGCAACCCCGTGAGGGCCGCGCCAGCAGCTGCGCCGACGAATGCGGCCTCGCTGATCGGCGTATCGCGAATACGCTCGGGGCCGTATGCGTCGAGCAGCCCGCGCGTCACACCGAATGCGCCGCCCCACGCATCCTTGACACCGTTGGCGCCGGCGCCGCCAGTCAAATCTTCACCCATCATGATCACACGCGGGTCGCGCGCCATCTCCGAGTGCAGCGCGTCATTCAGCGCTTGGCGGAACGATTTCTTTGCCATTGCAGTGGGTCCTTACAGATACTTCACGTAAACGTCGGCGGTCAGTGCCGAAAGCGGCGGGAACGGTGCGGCTCGCGCGGCACTCACGGCGGCGTCGATTTCGGCCTCGATCTGCCCGTCGATCGCGTCCAGCTCGCCACTGGCTACTTGCGACCCTTCCAGCACCTGCCGGCGGAAGTTGGCCAGGCAATCGCGCTCCTGGCGCATGGCCTTCTTTTCTTCGGGAGTGCGATAGTTGTCGGGGTCGCCGCTGTAGTGACCGTAGTAGCGCGGCACGTCGATTTGAAGAAGGCTGGGGCCACCGCCGTTGCGCGCACGATCGATCGCCCGGCCGGCCGCCTCGTACACCGCGAAAAAGTCGGTACCGTCGACTTCCTCGGCCGGAATGTCGTAGCTCTGCGCGCGCCGCGTGAAGCTGCCGGCCGAGACGAACGAATTCGCCGTTGCCTCGCCGAAGCCGTTGTCCTCGATCACGAAAACGATCGGAAGCATCCAGATCTTCGCGAGGTTGAAGCTCTCCGACATCACGCCTTCGTTCATCGCACCGTCGCCCGCGAACGCGACGGCCACGCCGCCGGTACCGAGCAACTTCGCCGTGAGCGCGGCGCCGCACGTGATCGGCGCACCGCCGGCCACGATGCCGTTCGCGCCGAGCATCCCCTTGCGCAGGTCAGCGATGTGCTGCGAGCCGCCTTTGCCGCCGCAGGTTCCCGTCGCGCGGCCGAACAACTCGGCCATCATCGCGCCGATATCGCACCCCTTGGCGATGCAGTGACCATGCCCGCGGTGCGTCGACGAAATGTAGTCCTTGTCCGTCAGATGCAGACACACGCCGACGGCGCTGGCCTCCTGCCCCGCGCAAAGATGGGTATTGCCCGGAATGTCGCCGGTCGACATCTCGTCCATCACGCGCTCCTCGAAGCGGCGAATCGTTCGCATGGCACGATACGCGTCCACGAGCCGCTCGCTGGCAAACTTCAAGGCGGACATTCCAATCTCCTTTATTTAAATGGTGTGCGTGGCAGCGCGCTTCGACGCGGCACACTCAGCCCTCTTGCCAATCCCGATCGCCCGACGAATATCGCGACAGCAGTGCCGACATGCCGTTTCAATCGTCGCCGGCCAATTTCGCTCGGTCCAATCGTGATTGGCGATGTCGCGCGATCAACGATCCTTATCAGTGCGTGAGCACGAGCCCGGATCGCGATCCTCAAGCCACGTCGATGCGCGAACCACGCATTTGCATCAATCATCAACCGCTCGCTTCAACCGTCACGAACGAATCGTTCGTTCAGCGTTGTTGAAATTCTAGTTAGACGCCCGATGAGGTTCGTCCACCTAAAGGTGGAGAAAGAATGTGCAACGCGTGCGCTTTCGCTGGTTTCACGCGTTCAGTGTTGAGCGCTCAAACCTTCGTCGTTATGATCGATCGAACCTTCCCCGCAATGGGGAAATGCGTCGCTTTATCTGATCGGCAACCGAGCGCCAGACAGGTGCGATCCCATCGTCTTTCCGCAACGCGGATGGAGTTCGTCACATGATCGATCTTCGAAACCTGGAGACCTTTTACGCCGTCGCCCAGCTTGGGGGATTTCATCGTGCCGCGGAAAGGTTGCACACGACTCAGCCGGCTGTATCCGCGCGCATCGCGCAACTCGAACAGCAATTGAAAGGACGCCTGTTCGAGCGAGACAAACGGGGTTGCTTCCTGACCATCAAGGGCAGGCAGTTGCTCGTCTACGCCGAACAGATGATCTCGCTGAGCGCGGAGATGGTGGAGGCGGTCGCGGGGCGCACGGCCCTGAGCGGGACGGTCCAGCTCGGCGCGTCGGACACGATCGTGCACACATGGTTGTCCACGCTGCTCAAGCGGCTCAGCGTCGAGTACCCGGAGATCACGCTCGAGGTCAACGTCGATGCCACGCCGACCCTCACCGCGGGTCTCGCCGACGGTACGATCGACGTCGCGCTGTTGATGGGCCCCGTCAACGCGAGCAACGCAGAGAATTTGCCGTTGTGCAGCTATCCGATCAGCTGGATCGTCTCGTCGGATTTCGAATGCAGCGCGGGAACCCTCACGCTGAACGATCTCGCGCGGCATCCGGTCATCACGTACTCCCGATCGACGCGTCCGTACATGCAGTTGAAGGAAATGTTCGATCGATCACATCTGCATCGCGTGAGGATCTTCGGCAATTCGTCGTTGTCGTCGATCGTCCGGATGACACTCGACGGTATCGGGATTGCGGCGATTCCGCATCACGTCGTGGCGGAGCATCTGGCGACCGGCCGGCTGCGCCGCATCGATACCGGCCACGAGATGCCGGTGATGCCGTTCACCGCCAGTTTCGTTCGCCGCGTCGACATGCCCCTGAGTTCGATCGTGGCCGAGCTCGCCCAGAACGTCGCCGCTCGTTACGAAGGGCGGTAGACGACGCGCCGTGCTTGCTTTGCACAAGCGCAAAAAAGCCAGGACTCGTTGAGCCCTGGCGTGTTGCGATCGTCAACCGTTCTGAGTGCGTCCCAGGCATTCGTATACTTCGGGGCGGCGGTGCTTGAAGTATTGGGCAAGTGCCATACCCGCAACCTGCACACCGATCAGGCAATAGAACATCCACACGTACTGCCCCGGATCTCCGCCTGCCAGCACGTCGAAGTGTGCTGCGACGAGATAAACCAGCGCGATGAAGAATACCGATGAAATCGCCGGCGCCAGAAACGACTTGGCGAAACTCACGCCCTGTTGCCGGCCTCGACGAACGTACCAGACCAGCGACGAGATGTTGACGACGGTCATCAGGATGATGATGCCCGACGTACCCACACCGGATAGTTGCCCGTACAACAGATCGGGTTTTGCGCCCATCAGGATGAACGGCATCAGCACGCACAGCACCATGGCCGAGACGGTCATCGAAGCAAGATACGGAGACTCGTGCTTCGCATGCACCTTGCCGAGGAAACGAGGAAGCGCGCCGTCCGTGCCAAGGTTGTGCATATAGCGCGACAGCACGTTCTGCGTGGACAGGCTCGCCGCAAATGCGGAGATCATCACCAGCACTGAAACGATCAGGTGCAGGCCAGGGCTCACGAATTTCGCGAAGGCGTCAGGGAACATCGCCGCGGGCGTCTTGGCCGCGATCGACTGAACCTGCGGCCCGTAAGCCATGATCATCGCGTAGGCACACAGCGTGTAGATCACGCCGATAAAGATGACTGCACCATACGTCGCACGCGGAATCGTCCGGTCCGGCATCTTCACTTCGTCGCGAAACAGCGCGGTTGCCTCGAATCCCATGAAGAACGATACCGTGAACAACATGCAGAACGGCACGTTGGTACTGTTCGACAGCTGGCTCGGCATGAATGGAGCGGACGCTGAAACACCTGGCACGCCACCCTTCGCAAGCACACCGAATGAAAACGCCAGACAAACGACGATCTCGAGAATCATTACCCACGTCAGCACCTTCGCGGACAGCTCCACATGAAGGTAGCCCAGCATCGAAACCACGAGCCAGCACGCAAGCGTCGGCCAGTACCACGGGATCGACGCGCCGGTCATGTCGCGCACGAGATCGGAGCACGATACGCCAAAGAATGATGTGACGCCGGCGAGGAGCAGAAAGTATGAGACGGCGGCAAGAATGCCGGAACCGAGGCCCGTCGACTTTCCGATGCCATAGCTGATGAATGCATAGAAGTCGCCGGGGCGCTTCACGATATTGTTTAGCGTCACATAGCCGACGGAAAACAGCAGCAGTACGAGCGTCGTCAGTATGAAGATCACGGGACTGCCGACTCCGCCGAACATCAGCGCGAGCGGGATGTAACCGGATACGGTCGTCAACGGGGCCGAGAACGCCAGCACGGTAAGCGCCAGACCGACCGCCCCCATGCTGCCCGACAGCTTCTTCTGCGGAGACGTTTCTATTTGAACGTCGTCCATATTCAGTTCCATCTCCATCTCCACCTCCATCTCCTCACCCTTTCAACATTTCACCGGCATTGTCGAACTTGCCCTGCATCGTGCCTCGATCGTTCGCGTGTCCGGTTCGGTTCGTCGTGCGGGTCATCGTCCGCCGCCAAATTGATCAGGTCCAATTGCCGTTGGCGATGATTTTCAATAAGCGCTCTTTATCACGCGCACCAACCACGTCCCTTCATGCCACGCCAGCCTCGTGTGCCTGCTGATCGGCGTGATAGCTCGACCGCACCATCGCGCCGACGGCCGCGTGCGTGAAGCCCATCTTGTACGCCTCTTCCTCGTACATCTTGAACGTGTCCGGATGCACGTACGCACGCACCGGCAGATGGTGCTCGGACGGCTGCAGGTACTGGCCGATCGTCAGCATGTCGACGTCGTGCGTGCGCAGGTCGCGCATCACCTGCAGGATTTCCTCTTCCGTCTCGCCGAGGCCGACCATCAGGCCCGACTTCGTCGCGACGTCCGGATGCAGCGCCTTGAAGTCCTTCAGGAGCTTCAGCGAGTGCGCGTAGTCCGAACCCGGGCGCACTTCCTTGTACAGGCGCGGCACCGTTTCGAGGTTGTGGTTCATCACGTCGGGCGGCGCGGCGTTCAGGATCGAGATCGCGCGGTCGAGCCGGCCGCGGAAGTCCGGCGTCAGGATCTCGATGCGCGTGTCCGGCGACTGCGCGCGCGTTTCGCGGATGCACTCGACGAAGTGGGCGGCGCCACCGTCGCGCAGGTCGTCGCGGTCGACGCTCGTGATCACCACGTACTTGAGCTTCAGCGCGGCGATCGTGCGTGCGAGGTTCTTCGGTTCGTCCGCGTCGAGCGGATCGGGACGGCCGTGGCCGACGTCACAGAACGGGCAGCGGCGCGTGCACTTGTCGCCCATGATCATGAACGTCGCGGTGCCCTTGCCGAAGCATTCGCCGATGTTCGGGCAGCTCGCTTCCTCGCACACGGTGTGCAGGTTGTGCTCGCGCAGGATCGTCTTGATCTCGAAAAAGCGCGTGTTCGGCGTCGCGACTTTGGCACGGATCCAGCGCGGCTTGCGAAGCGGCTCGATCGGAACGATCTTGATCGGAATGCGTGCCGTTTTGGCCCGCGCCTTCTGCTTTTCCGAAGCGTCGTAATGCACCGGCGTGCTGGTCGAGACCACCGCTTCCTCGCTCGCTTCGGTCATTCTCGCCTCCTGTCCGGCTGTCTTGCGAAAGCCGGTTGTCAACAGCTATTTCTCGGTCGAAATGATCGCCATGCTGCCCTCCACTGCGCCCATTGCAGAGCGCGCAACATGCGAATCGCATCAAGCCGGACGGTGATATCGCGTGTGCCGGCAATTGATTTCATTCTAGAAATGACACACGCATCCCTCGTCCACCCAAAGGATGATAAAAATCGCCAAGCGTCGCAGGAAGGTGGATTCGTGGTGATGCAACCCCATTTTATTCGAGGCGGACGATTGCATCCATGACCCGTCGGGAAACGATGACCGCTGCGCGGTAGCCACGACACCGGCCGTTGAGAGAGACAGCAGAAGCCACCCTGCGCGCGGCTGGCCGGATATCCGGAAACGCGGTTACGCGAGCGTCGACGCAGACACTTCATGCGTCAAAGCGGTCAGGATTTCTATGATTCCTTCGTTGGACGCCGGAAGGAATGAGCGCCCAATTGGCGCAACGAGGTGACGCTCAAGCGTGTCGAAATGCTCAACGAGTACGAGCCGCCGGGAGCGACGATTCTTCGCATCAGCCCGACGCCGCTTCTGATGGTTGTCGCAAAGCGGGATGCGCTGACTGCAACCGACCTCGCACTTGGGGCCCAGGAACGCGCATTGCAGCCGAAGAAGTTAATCCTGCGGGAGGGAGGGTCCTTGGACCCGTGCTTGATGTATTTTTGCCGACGGTGCTTTTGCCACACAGTTCGTGCGAGCCGCGCGAACCCCGTTGCTTTTTTAATGGTGCCGCCCCATCACTACCGACTGGTCACTCTTTACGGTACGCAAAACAGTGGCTGAGGGAAGTTCACCAAAGAATTCCTGATAATACTTGGCGAAACGTCCCAAGTGGTTGAAGCCAGCGTCCAGCGCCAGCCCTTGGATTTTCTCGGTCGGCTTCGTCACCAACGAATGCCGGGCGATATTCAAACGTACCGAGCGCATGTAGTTTGACGGTGACATCCCGATAACCGTCTCGAAACTGTACTGCAATGTTCTGCGGCTCACGCGAAGCCGGCTGCAGAGGTCCAATACGCCGAATGCCTCATCATGGAAGTTTTGAGCAAACAGTTCGCAGCTCTTGTCGACGATGTAAGCACGGGTGGTCGAATTCAGCGGCGTTACTTCACCCTCTCCGTCCGCAGCTACAATCTCACCTGCCGCAGCGAGAATCCCGTCGACACTATGTGCGGCACACTGCCCTTCGGCAATCACCCTATCGAGCTGTTCGAAGTGAGCACAAAACTGCGTATGAAACTCGGCAGTGGATGCGCTCATCGGCTTGATGAAGTGCTCAAAAGGAAGCGTTTCGCGAATGGCTGGCGACTTGACATGAAGCGATTCAAAGAACAGCGTTTTGTCGATGGTTAGAATGTTCGCATGAATCGGACTTTTCGCCATCGCGTGGATGGTTTTCCCCGATGACACGAAAATCGTGTCCCCGTTGACGAATCGGCCATTGAGCAAGATGTCATCCCGCGAGTGAACTTGCAGGATAAGCACTCGGTCGGACGAAACATGACCTACTTGCTCCAAAAACGGGGTTCGAACTGTTTCTGAGCAGACGCGAATCGCGTTACCGTGGGAGTGGTCGCGCATTTCTCCGCAAAAGGGCGCTTTGCCTCCGAGAGCATGGTACTTGTTGTCCTCCCAGTCTCGAAAAGTATGCGCGTGGTCCACGACATCGTTCGACAACGACACTTCATACTTATCAACGACGGAAGAAGGCAAAGACATCATTCTGGCGGCTCTCGAGACTACAAGTGGTTCGACTCACACTGAAAACCACATGCAAGGACTGCGCCAAGCGAGCGACTGCACGAAACATTCGATGCACTAGCGTAACGGCTATCAGACTCCGTTCCGCCTCGTTTGGGAATCGGGGGTATCACCAGCATTGCCACACCAGCGCACCGACTGCGTGCAGCCTTGCACCGCGTAACCATCTTTTTATCCAAGCCTGTTCGCCGACCTCGTTGAGCCCCGTTGTTGTAATGCTCGGCCTCCGCCGACTTTGGCCAGGAGATGTTCGTTATCGATGAGATACACGCCTACTCCGGAAGTTCGGCGCATCGCGGATGCACGCACGGTTCATGCCATAACAGACCTCGGCCGCATGCCGATAGTGGATATTTCCGATGCTCCAAGGCTGTTACGTTGCGCAGTAGTGCCTTCGGGCGGTTGGCACATAACGCAAAAAAGGTGAGACATGGATAGGCTGAGAGACAAGATCGCGATGATTACTGGTGCAGCTTCTGGCATCGGAGCAGCTACGGCTTTACGGTTCGCACAGGAAGGCGCCGCGCTCGTTCTCGCAGACCTCAACGTGAGCAAGCTCGACGAGCAGTTCGACCAACTCCTAGAATTCGGAGCCAGAGT
The DNA here is from genome assembly GCF_002959955.1 of Burkholderia sp. BE12. NCBI lineage: Bacteria > Pseudomonadati > Pseudomonadota > Betaproteobacteria > Burkholderiales > Burkholderiaceae > Burkholderia > Burkholderia sp. BE12. The sequence goes on from NZ_PREY01000031.1 coordinate 75,848, forward strand.
TCACGCTGTAGCTCTCGACGTCCGCGACGAAGTGCAGTGGGCCCGTGCCCTCGAGGAAGTGAAGGTGACGTTCGGCACAATTGACGTCCTGATGAACAACGCGGGCATCGCGATTCCCGGCAACATCGAGGAGATGACGTTCGAAGACTGGAATGCGGAACTGAGCGTCAATCTCAATGGCGTATTCCTCGGCACAAAACACGGCTTTCGAAGCATGCGGGAGACGGGCGGCTCCATCATCAACATGTCCTCAATCGAAGGCATGGTGGGCATCGCAGAGTATGTAGCGTATTCGGCGGGCAAGGCTGGTGTGCGAAATCTCACGAAGGCCGCGGCACTTCACGCAGGCAAGCGCGGTTACCCCATTCGCGTGAACAGCATCCACCCCGGATACATCAAGACGCCGATGGTCGGCAACGACGCGACCTTGCTGGCCGAACTTGTCAAGAAACACCCGATTGGCTTCCTCGGCGAAGCTGTCGATGTTGCCAATATGGCCTTGTTCCTCGCTTCGGACGAAGCCCGCTTCTGTACGGGGGCCGAATATATCGTCGATGGCGGCTTCCTCGCCCAGTAGCATTACCACGCGAGCAAATCACGACTTCACGACGCAAGACTGTCCTTGTAACCGGTGCCGCCTCCGGCATCGGTCAAACCACCGCTATCTGATTTACGCAGGAAGGCTGCGTGGCTCAGCCATCGGACGGCGCAACTATTCGTTCGCGGGTGCAAGTCGGTCCGCGAGCGACAGCTCGCCGACCGGCAGCGCATTTAGAAACTGTGCGAAATGGCGACACGCGTCACAATCTGATGCGAATTCGACGACGGGCCTGCCGATCCGGGGATATATGCATCGTCGAGTACCGTACCCGACGACCCCGAGACCTTTTGGTGAAGCGCCTGTGCATACAGCGTCGTGCGCTTCGACAGAAGATACATGGCCATCAGCCCAACTTCGTTCCAATGAAGCGAAGACTGCTGGCCGCCGTTCTTCAAACTCGCGCGCGTGTAGGTATACATGCCGCCAATGGAAAAGCTCGGCGTAAAGTCGTACTTGATGTTGGCCTCGACGTTGTCGTACTTCAGGCTCGCATCACTGAACGCCAGGTCACCCAACCAGATAGAACCTGTCGGCTGGGAAATCTTCGTATGCGTATACACGAGTCCGAACGTCGCAGAGCCAATTCCATAGTTGGCACCGAGACCGTAAATTTTCTGATTCCCGGCGACGAAGCCGGAGTCATCTGTCGCGACGGAGCCCACCTGTGTAGCGCCCGGCGAAGACAGGTTCGCATAGACGGCCCCGACAGTCAGTGTGTCAAGCGTGTACTTCAAACCAGCCGAGAATGCGCGGTTGTGCGCGAAGCCGCCCGGCTCGTTGCTGAAACCGTACAGCGCGGTCGCCAAAAATCCGGCATATACGTTCGACGTGAACTTCACGGAGTTGCTTACGTGGAACGTGGCGTCCGTATTGTCGTTGTCGAGCGGATGGGAGAACAAAGTGCCAGCCCAGTTTCCGTTGGCGGTCAGCGGCCCCAGCACGTCAGTAATCGAGTCGAACTGCCTGCCTGCCGTCAGCGTTCCGAGAGAATCGGACTGAAGTCCGACCATTGCACCGTATCCGAACAGGCGACCGCCATAACTGAGCTTGCCAGAGTTGATGTCGAACCCGTTGTCGAGCTAAAAAATGGCGTGCAAGCCCCCGCCGAGGTCTTCACTGCCCTTAAGGCCAAACCTGCTCACGGCAAGGTCTGCAGTCGACATCTGGTATGCCTTGCCTCCACCGGCATTGTTCGTGAAGTTGAGGCCTTCATCCAGCACACCGTAGAGCGTGACACTGCTTTGAGCAAAAGCGGCGGTCGATACCAGTGCGCCCCCTGCTACTACTGCGACTCGCTTGTTCATGCACTACCATCCTTTGTCGAGCTATGTATTAGATTCCCGGACGCCACAGCGCAGAGCATTTTTCAACGAACATACATTAGTTCAACTGATTTAATTACCTGAATCGTGGCGGCCGGGACTTTGAATACCTCTAATTCATCACATGGAGATGCGGCGCGTTACTGCCGTCCGTTACAGAGACACCTTCACTGCACCGACTTCGGGCGTTTCACTAAGAGTCGCCTTGCTGGTCGTGAAGCGTTTGTTGTCGTAGCTTCCTTTTTGCATCGGAATCAGGATGACCTTCGTCGCGATGTAATAAGCAACGCCGGAAAGCGCAATCGTCGGGATGGAGGCTCCGAAGTACTTGAACGGTTCGGCCATCGCCGAGCTGACCGGGTTGTAGAGCCACAGGTATCCCCATGTGGACAGACCGGTGATCGCAATGGCAATCCAGTTGACGCCGCCCCAGAATGCATACTTGCTGCCCTTGGTTGCGAACAGATGGGCCGGGTCGAGTTTCTCCTTGCGCAGGAAGAAATAGTCGACCATCGTCACGCCGGTTACACCGACGAACATCACGCCGTTGTATGACAGCCAGCTCATCACCTCACCCAGCAGCCATTCCGTTCTGAAGGCGAAGTAGACGCCGGGTGCAAGCAGGATGGCGAGCAACAGTTCCCATTTAATGCGTGCAAGGAACCTGATTTGTTGCACCGAGACGCCTGCGAGATAAATCATCACCACCATCGTCGCGATGTTGGCGGTGAGTACCACCGCCATCGTCGCGCTGCCGAGAATCGGGCCTGCGAGCGAAATCATCCAGATGGTTGGGTCGTGTGTCCCAGCGCTGATTGCGGCAAGCGCCGCGACCGTCGACACAAATGCCGCCCCGAGCAGACCGACACCAATAACCGACGGTCCCATCACGTGGGTACGACGCTTCACAAGTCGCGTCAACCCGCCCATCACGGGCCACCAGGTCATCGAGTTCGAGACGCCGAATTCGACTGCCAGTGCGAGGCCACGGGTTCTGTCATGCGTGAGCATCTGGTCTGCCGGAAGTTGGCTAACCCAGAGGGTATGGAAACCAAACCGATGAATCAGAATGCCGAACATCATGAGGGTGATGAGCATGTGGAGCGGTCCGATGTAACCGTTCAGTCGCTCAAACAATTGAGGCCCCTTGCTCGCAATCAGCCATACGAGAACAAGGGCGGCCAATGCCACGCCAATCACGAGCTTTTCGTGGCCGCCGCCGGCAGTTCCAGCACCTGAGACGGTGCCGACGATATTTGCCGCGCCACGCGAAGTCAACGCCTCCACAACGTACGACCAGCCCACAAGCGTCGCGAGAAGGCCGAATAGCGGAATCACCATTCCGCGATAACCGAACGATGCCTTGCAGGTGTCGATGACGTCCGTGCCGTACTTGTAGCTGGGAGCCCCGGAAGCGAGGGAGACAAGCGCCATGCCGATGACAAGGCCGATGACGTAGCCCATGACGCCGAGACGCCAATCGCCAACGTACGGCAAGAAGCCGCCAATGAGGAATGCCCATGTCGCGGCGCTGAACGCACAACAGGTCCACAGGAACGAACCATAGCTGCCGTAAATGCGCTCGCTTGCAAGGACCGGCAACCGGCCCGAGAGCGCCTCTTGGGCAACGCTATCTTTGTGGGAATAGTGATGGTCTGACATGACGACTTGCTCCTACGATGCGAGGTAAAGCGTCGCCGCCCAGAGGATGGCGCCAAAGATGGTCCAGAACACACCTTCGACGAGAATCGGCTTGCCAGATTCGAAGCATTCCGATTTGCTATGGTCGCCCTCGACCATAGCGTTAATCTGGTCTACGAGATCCTGATTGATGCGGCGCCCCTCGTCGGCGAGGCTCATACGAAGCTCGGCATTGGATGCGGACATGCTGTTCTCCTCTGTCCTTTGTGAATACAAGTTTGTGACTTCATGACAAAGCTTTTTGCACCGATGCACTCGACCCTCGACATGCTCTGAGCAGTCCGCTAAATCTCAAGTTTTCGCCGACCACTTAAAAATGCGTTGTCTTGCAGAAGGTCAGTCGAAATGTGAAAGAAAGGTAGCAACCTGAGCTTTCTGATTGCTTCCTTCCCGTTGCCCGGAATCAGTTCGCCTTCGATGCCACCATAAATTGCGCCGTAAAGCCGAGCGACCCATAGCCGGCTTCCTTCGTGACGGTGAGATCGTCAGCCAGGGCGCTGATATGGCTCGCGCGAAGGCCAGCGCCCCTCAAGGCGTCGCGCCATTGAATCACGGCATCGAGGTAGATATCGACCGTTGCCTGGATCGTTTCGAAGTTGTTCGCTTCAATTTCACGGATGCTCTTATGAACCTTGTAGCGCACGAGGTCCAGCATCTTGTCTGCGAAGTCACCGAGCTGCGACGGCGAGACACCGCACGCCTTCGCGTAGGCCGCGGCTTCGAGAAAACCGGCAAGTCCGACAGCGTAGAAGCTGCCCGTCATTGCTGCGTCGACAATGCTCGGGACATCCAGGCGCGTACCCGTGTAGATAGTGCCTTCCGGAGCCAACGGCGTGAGCATAGCCTCAACAGCACGCCACACTTCTTCCTTACCGGAGTACTGGATTGCGGTGTAAGGACCGCCAATGAGGTCAGGATAAGAGGAAATAGCAGCGTTGATGAAGTGTCCGCCATTGCCTTCGATGATTTCTCGAAAGGCTTCGCCATCTTCCGGCATTGCGGTGCTGAGATTCGCGATGTAACGGCCGTCCAGATTCAGATGTGCCGCGTGCTCACGGAAGAGGTCTGCGCCAATGGAGGCGCTGCTGACGATCGAGATGACGATGTCGTTGCCGTTCACAAGTTTGACGAACGAATCAGCCAGCTTTGCCCCATTCTTCACTACACCTGCCGTCGCCTCCTTGCGACCATCCCAGACCGTAACTTGTGTTCCAGCCTTCAACAACGTGTTGACGAGCGCCGACCCCATGAGTCCGGTGCCAATAACGCCTATGGTTTTCGCCATGTTTTCACCTTTGAAGGAAGTGCCTAATTAGAGCTGTCAGGTTTCGCGACTGCGTCTGCAGCGGTTGAGTGCACTATGCCGCCAAGGACTTTTACGACGTAGCCAGATTTGGCAACCGTGTGGCATCGCGGCGCGGCTCCCTTCAACATCGAGGTGAACGTCGGACGCAGATTTCGGCACGCCATCGCCGTTTGCAACCCACGTCCCGCAAGGCTTCCGGATACGTAAACGCCGACGAGCAACCATCGTTTCGACCGCGGTTGTAGCGCCACGACCAAGGTTTATCCCGGGGTAGCAAGAATGGTCCATCAATTGCGCATCCGACCTTCAGTGGCGGCCAGAGCAAAATCGTTCACGAACACTCGCCTTTCCGTACTACAGGATGGCTTGCCGAAAGTGGCTACGAGGGTTTTGCCTGCGGTGATAACTTGAAAATTGTCTATTCCCACCAAGCGAGACATCGAAATGAAGGAAAAAGCACAGGACGACTACGTGCAGGTTGACCAGGTCGAATGGCAGGATTTTCCGGAGGACTTCCACAGCGGCGGCGTGAAGTGGAAGCTTCTTCATGTTTCGCCGGAAATGGCGTTCTGGACCGTTCTTTTCTTCTGCCCGAAGGGTTCGGTGCTTCAACCGCACATTCACCATGGCCCGGCCGAAGGCTGGATTTTCGACGGCGCCATTCAAGTGCGCGGCGGTCCGGAAGTCGGTGGTGTTCTCGGTATCAAAGACGGCTTCATTTACGAAGCGGCTGGCGCAGAACACGACGAGACCGTTATGCGCGAAGACACCACGTTCGTGCTTCAAATGATTGGCCCGCTTTCGTGGATCAAGAAGGATGGCTCGCACGTTATCCAGTCGTGGGATACGGCGCAAAAACTCTGGGCGAAGCAAATCGCCGCGTGACTATCACCGCACACGTCAACCAAACGATGCGCGCCGGCAATGCGGCGCATTCGCCCACGTTCCAAGGGACAAACCGATGACCGCACTCATCATCCTTACCTCGCACGGCATGCTCGGCGAAAGCGAACGCAAAACCGGCGTGTGGCTCGAGGAGTTCCTCGTGCCCTACTACGCGTTTGTCGACGCCGGCGTCAACGTCCGGCTCGCTTCTCCGAAAGGCGGCAAGGTGCCGGTCGACCCACTATCGGTCGACGCTATCAACGACACGTCGGTCTACCAGCGCTACCTGCGCGACAGCGACCTGCTCAGCGCTCTCGACAACACGGAAGAGTTGAGCAAAGTAGCGCCGGATACCGTTGACGCGGTGCTCTATCCCGGTGGCCACGGCCCGCTGTTCGACCTACGCCATGACCCGCATTCGATTCGACTCATCCAGGCCCTGTCTGCCGCCGGCCGGCCGGTCGCGGCGATTTGCCATTCCGGATGCGTTCTTCTCGAAGCCAAGACGCCGAGCGGAGCGCCACTCGTGCGCGGTCGCAATGTCACCGCATTCAGCGACAGCGAAGAAGCCGCGGTTCAGTTGGAAAAGGTCGTCCCCTATCTGGTCGAGACCGAGTTGAGAAACCTCGGTGCTTCGTATACCAAGGCGGCCGACTGGCAAGACCACTGCGTGGTCGATGGCTTGCTGATTACTGGCCAGAACCCGGCGTCTTCTGCGTCGGTCACCAAGGTGGTAATCGACCTGCTTCAGGCCAGCGCAGACGCACTTCGCGTGAGACATGAAGGATGATTCGCGTGTCTGACGTGCGTGCGCTATCGCGCGTGCATGCGATGGCACTTCACACTGTGAATTTGATTGGAGACGACGATGGGATTTGTCAAGACACCGGATGAAGTCAAGGAAATCGAGAAACTTCTCGCTGACGGACGCTTCACGACTGAAGGCATCACGGTCGAGTTTGAGACGACGCGCGAATTCTTGCGCTCGGTACTCGCTCCTTGCTTCGAGCTTCCGGACGAGCCCATCGCATATGCGAATGTATCTCGCTGGCAAAGCGCGATGTGTGGAGAGTTCGACTGCGCAATCGTGTTCCTGCGCTGCCGCTACAAGCAGTTCGAAGGCACCACGATGCTCCACATCCTGGTGAGTGGTGACATGCCTGTCTCCATCGGACGCGAAATGTGGGGCGAACCCAAGAAGACCGGCTTCGCGCAACTCTATGTCGACGGCCACGAGATGTATGGCTATGGCGAGCGCAACGGCACGCGTCTTATCGAAATCGAGGGTGCGTTTGGTCCGGACCTCGGGCCGGTCGAATACGAGGGTCTCGATTTCGAACTCAAGGCTACTCCACACGTGACTGGGCTCGGCCTGCAGGACGACGTCATCCTCACCTGCATGAAGAATCGCGAAGAGTACCGGGTACGTCGCGAAGGTCAAGCAACGCTCAAATTCTCGGGAAACGAGATGGACCCGCTCCACACCATTCCCGTTGTGAAGGTCGGCAAGGCGTACTACTCTCAAGGCGAGTCGTCCTGGACCGTACCGTGGTTCGACACGCTGGCAGACCGCGCAGCATACGTGCCGTTCATCTATGGGCAGAAATACGATGACTTCCGTCACTTCCCGACCGCTCGGAGATTCAAGAAGATTGGTGATCTGTAAATGACGCATCATCGTCGCGGCGAGCATTGAGCGCCGCGACCGTTGCGATTCCCCAATCGGTAGCCATGACCCGAAGGTCCCGTCTGCGCTGGACTGATAGTTTCGAACGATTGAACGCACGTCTCTGCCCGGAAAAACAGGCTATATGCATCAACATGGCCGCCCCGCAACGCCATACGCCCCGCCGTCATCCCGCGATCCGACAGCATCCACTGCTTCGCGAATCGGATGTCGATGCGGTCGAGCTATACCGTGAGCCCCTCGCTCTCGAGCAAAGGCGTTCGCACGACGAACGGCAGGATGCGTACATAGGCGGCTTCGATGTCGGCGACCGAGAAATCGCCGGATGAGAGATCGGTCATGGCATTCGCTCACGGTGAAAGACGTCAGCGCATTACATCAACCGCGACCGATTCAATCCAATGAAGAACAAAAATGCTCACTGATCGATATTCGTAATCAATCTGCGAAGCACGCCGAACGTTCGATCACGCGCGCCCCAACTCATCCGGGATGCACACGTCACGACTCGATCTTCCGGCCGCCGAACGCAGCGAGCAGAAGCAGTCCGGCGAGCAACGCAAATGCAAGATCCAAACCGATCGCATGCGCAAAGAAGCCGACAATTGCCGGTCCGACCAGATTGCCGCCATAGCCCAATGTCGTGATCGACGAAATTGCGGCAGAGGGATCCATTGCCGTTTGCCGCCCGGCGGCAGCGAACAGGATGGGTACGATGTTCGCGCACCCGGCCCCGCACACCGCAAATCCGATGATCGCGCCCGTACCCGATGGCGAGGCGATCGCGATCGACATCCCGACCGCGCCGAGCATTCCGCCCGAGACAATCACCGCACGCGAACCGAGTCGGGTAATCAACATGTCGCCGAAGAGTCGACCGATCGCCATCGTCATCGCGAACGCGGTATAGCCGAAGCCTGCGCGATCCTGCGCATAGGACTTCACGGATGTCAGGAACAGCGCGCTCCAGTCGAGCATCGCGCCTTCGACGAGAAAGCACCCGATCGCAATGGCGCCCATCAGGACCACGATCCCCTGCGGCAGGATCAACACCGAGGCCCTGCGCTCGCCGGGCCCTGCCGGCTCCAGGTACCGCGCGTAGCGAAACATGAGCACGGCGATGACGACGACCATGGCACCCGCCACGCCAAGCGGATTCGCGCCGGCCGACAACAGCGAACCGCCGACCAGCGAGCCCGCGATCCCGCCGACGCTGAACAGGCCGTGGAAACCGGACATCAGTTGCTCGCCGCTTTGCCGTTCGATGAGCGTGGCCTGGATGTTCATCGCGACGTCGACGAATCCCAGCCCGGCGCCAAAGATCAACAGCGTGACCGCCATCGCCGGCATGCCGGACAGCATCGCGAGGAGCGGAAGCGACCCGCAGATCATCGCGGCACCCGCTCCGATGACGTTGCGACAGCCGAATCGCTCGACTGCGCGCTGACAGAGCGGCATGCATCCGACGGCACCGATTCCGAGAAAGAGCAGCAGGAAGCCGAATTTAGCTTCGTCGACGTCGAGCCGGGCTTTCGCGTAAGGCACCAGAGGCGCCCACGTCGCGACGCTGATTCCGGCGAGAAAGAATGATGCGCGTGTTGCGGCCCGCTTGTTTTTTTCGCTTGCAGTCTCGACGGCCATGGTCTGGGATGCGTCCGACAAATCGGACATCTTCTGGATGAACGGATGATGAGGAGTCGGTCGCGACGGTTCCGCATCGACCGGCACAGGTAGCCGGATGCTTCGGGAACGACGGCCGGAGAAACAAAAAAGATCCCGAAAATTGCTCGGGATCCAAGGAGAAACGACCCAGGTTGAGGCGGAACACCACCGCCCCTGTCGTTCAACGATTCAGTCCTTATGGCTGCGGCCAAGTCTTTCGAAGATCTCCGGGCGCAGGTACTTGAAGTATTGAGCCAGTGCGATGCCGACGAGCAGCACGCTAATCAGGCAGTAGAACATCCACACGTACTGCCCCGGATCGCCACCGGCCAGAACATCGAAGTGCTGGGCGATCAGCACGACGAGCGCGATGAAGAATGCCGAGGAAATCGCGGGTGCGACCGCCGACTTGAAAAAGCTGACGCCCTGGTGCCTGCCGCTTCGGCTGTACCACACCAACGACGAGATGCTGACGATGGCCATCAGAACGACGATCCCCGACGTACCTACGCCGGAGAGTTGCCCGTAGAGCAGATCCGGCTTGGCGCCCAGCACGATGAAGGGGATCAGCACGCAGAGCACCATCACGGACACCGTGATCGATGCAAGATAGGGTGACTCGTGCCGCGGGTGAACCTTGCCGAGGAATCGCGGCAGCGCGCCGTCGGTGCCGAGGTTGTGCATATAGCGCGCCAGAACGTTCTGCGTCGACAGCGCCGACGCAAACGCAGACGTCAGTACCAGCAGCGAGATCACGACATGGAGACGACCGCTGACGAATTTCGAGAATGCGTCGGGAAACATTGCGGCGGGTGTCTTGGTAGCGATGTCCTGGACATGCGACCCATAGGCCATGATCAGCGCGTACGCGCAAATCGTGTAGACGACGCCGATGAAGATGACCGCACCATAAGTGGCTACCGGAATCGTCCGGTCGGGCATCCGGACTTCGTCCCGGAACAGCGCGGTCGCCTCGAATCCCATGAAGAAGCCGACGATGAACAGCACCGAGAACGGCACACTCGCGCTCTTCGACAGCTGGCTCGGCGCAAACGGCGCGGTGGCCGAGATATCCGCCGCCCCGCCCTTCACCAGCACGAAGAACGAAAAGACGAGACACACCGCGATCTCGAGCAGCATGATCCACGTCAGGACTTTTGCCGACAACTCGACATGCAGATAGCTGAGGATCCCGCAGGCCAGCCAGCATGCGAGCGTGGGGATATACCACGGAAGCACGGCACCGGTCGTTTCATGAAGGAGGTCGGAACAGGACACGCCGAAAAACGACGTCACGCCGGCGAGCAGCAGAAAGTACGATACCGCCGCGAGGATGCCCGAGCCGAGGCCGGTCGACTTCCCGATACCGAAACTCACGAACGCATAGAAGTCGCCCGGGCGCTTGACGATATTGTTGAGCGTCACGTAACCGACGGAAAAAAACAGAAGAGCGATCGTCACAACGACGAACAGGACGGGGCTGCTGACGCCCCCGAACATCAACGCGAACGGGATGTAACCGGATACCGTCGTCAAAGGTGCCGAGAATGCGAGCACCATCAGTGCCAGGCCGATCGGGCCCATGTTTCCCGACAACTTTTTGGGAGCAGATTCACTTATGTGAATCTCTTGCATGTTCATCTCCATCTCCGTCCCACCTCCGTCGTTATGTGAATCTTCGTCGCGCGAAAACACCTGAAAATTTTCGTTCGCCCGTGCAAGCACGCTTGCCTGTCGACTCGTCACGCATGCAATGTCTTGAGGGATTCGTTGCAGGGATCGCGCGGCACGTCAGAGATGGCGCGCGGCAAGATCCATCGAAGATGGCAATGCAGCGGCGACCGGTATTTGTCGGCTTATTTCGCTACATTCGTCTCACGATTTCGCTTCAAGAAGCCTTTTATGCACGGCAAGTGAAACGATCGTCCATCTCCAAATTGGAGAGGTCCAATTGCGATTCGCGATTTAGGCTGATCGTGAATACTTATCAGGGACAAGACTTCTTCCATGCCATCGCGGCATAGTCGCGCTCGGTCTTAAACCACGGCGGATGTCTCGTGGAATCGGCAATAAAAGGATTAGCGTCGCCACGGCTGTGCTTCACGGTAGGTCGCTTCCGAGGATTTCAAACGCAGGCATTGCCCTGCTTGTCCAATTGCCAAGGTGTCGGGAAGCGTATCGACGGAAATTCTGGTCTTGCGCAGGAGGTCGCACGAAAGACTATCGAAATAAATTATCGATAGCTACACCTACGGAGAGTTGAAACCAAGCTCCGGCCCCCCCATCCC
>NZ_PREY01000032.1:0-85080 GCF_002959955.1 Burkholderia sp. BE12
ACCGAGCGGCCTCATAGTTCGCTCGGCTATCTGACGCCTGCGCAGTTCGCTCGGGCGCACGATGCAAAACAGCAGTTTTTAACCTCGGACTCTAACTGCAGTTCGGACTAAAACCGGGGGCAGGTCAAGCGCTGTCGCAACCTCCGGTTCCATCAGCTACACATATGATCCACTGGGCCGATTGACAAAGGCCGTTTTCAATAACGGGTCCAGTACCACAACAGTTATCTACAACTACGACGCAGCGGGTAACCGTACGTCTGTCTCCACCACATCCCCATAGCGTCCTATTGCGTCGTCGCGCAGCGCACGAATCGCATGCGTCGAATCTATCTATTTCGTAATCCGAAGTGATGGTTTTTGTCGAGGGGATGCAATGTCCAGGTTGCTGCGCGTCGTTTTCCGTACTTCGGTCGGTGTCGTCCTTCTGAGCGGTCTAATGGTGACGGGACCTCATAGCCTCGCTGCCCCAATGCAATCTGCCTTGCCACCGGTCGCCAAAAAGACGCCAGCCGAGAGGATGTTGGGCGTGCAACCAACTGCGAAGGCCGGAAAGCACTACGTTGGAAAAGAACCATCTTCCACCGGGGTGGGGCAACCGGTGACCTTCTCGAGCGGGAAGCCCGCGATCGCGTATTCGGCAGAACGCCTTTCGGCTCTCGCCAACATGAAGGGACCTGGGAGAAATGCCGCTAACTTGTTCCCGATTTCGGGCGAGGATTGGGAGCAATCTCGCAGGCGAGTCGTACTTTCACCCACAGTCAATCAAGGCGCAGCGATAGAAACGAAGACCGTTTCTCCCTCAACACGCGACACCAAGACGCATGCCTTGAGCGCCGGTGGAAACGCGAGTCCTCAAGGTCCGGCGTCGATCGCTGAGCTGGCGCGTGCTCTGAATTACAACCCGGACGTCATCTATCAGTACGTCCACAACAATGCCGAGGTCTATCCGATCTACGGTACCCAGAAAGGCTCGTTCGGCACCGTATTGGACAACTACGGGACGGTCTACGATCAAGCCATGCTGATGGTCGACCTCCTGCGAGCATCCGGTTACACCGCAAGTTTCACGACAGGTGTGATCAAGTACACCGCGGCTCAGCTCAATTCCCTTTACGGCATTGACACGTCGAATGTCTGTGCGGCCATCCACCTGTTGGGTGTGGGTGGAATCCCCGTCTATGCGACGACAGCGGTGAATCCAGGACAATGCCCAGGCAACACGTCGGCACTCGTCGATGTGTCCGTTGGCCATGTCTGGGTGAAAACGGTCATCAACGGTACGTCCTATTACTTCGATCCCAGCTTCAAGACTCACACGTTCAAGACGGGTATCGATCTCGCCAGCGCGAGTACGACCGGGTACAACGCGGCCGCGTATCTCAGTTCCGCCACGAGTGGTGCGACGATCACCGCCAATTACGTCCAGAATCTCAATCGGACAAACATCCGGAATAACCTCACAACATACGCCAACAACCTTGCGGCGTATCTGCGCGCGAACATGCCAACGGCCACAATCGATGATGTGGTGAGTGGCAAATCGATCGATCTGCTCTACGGCGCGATTCCGCACTATACGGCGCCCCCTCTGCAGAATACTGCATACCCTTTGCGGGATGTTACAGACGTTCCGACGTCAATGAAGGTGACACTGAGGATCCAGTATCAAGGGATAGACCAAACATATACGTCCGATGCAATCTATGGGCATCGTCTAACTATTACGTATAACGCGTCGAATCAGCCAATCCTCAGTTTGGATGGTAACGCTGTTGGCAGTCCCGGAATCGCGCCGACTGTTGGCTCGAACACGACCCTCACGATGGTCGTTACCCATAATGCGTTCGGAACAACAGGCGCTGACCAGACCGTCACGCAGACGATCGTCGCGAAACCGGGGAATGTCTTTGCGATTTCCGATGCATGGGGACCAACTAGTCGCGGCCTCGCGAACTTCTTCCAAACGTCACTTGGCAATTTGCGAGCATCCGGCGTCCCTGATACATCGGACGCGGTCGGGGGTACCACGTTGGCCCTGCTTGCCGCTCAGTGGCTCGGCCAGACTTCGCAGGCCTACTACTTGAGCGAACGCCTTTCTGGCACCTCGATCTTGCTATATCACGATGTCGGCGTAGCCGGTTATACCGGCGCGTCCTCCTACGTTGATTTGCCGGGCGGGTTGGTTGGGCTCGCCAACGTTGCCGGAGACTCGACGAAGGAGCCGCTTGCGTTGTATCAATCGGGGATGCATTCAAGCATCCTCGAATCGACCGTAGTTCAGCAGGTCAGCACTATCTCGGCCGCTTCGACAGTGAAACTCATTGATCTGGCGGCAGCTGCTGGGCAGCCAATTTACAACGCGACCTCAGCAAACTACGCGAGCGCGGTACAGCCGAATCTCGTGAATTGCAGCGCATATTTCGGAACATTCAGTAACTACCTCGCTGCCGGATACAACCTGATATTGCCGCAACACTGCGATATTACTGAGAATAGTTGGACCGGTGCGGGTTACTATTTTCTTGGCCCAAACATTTTGGGCTCGATGATCAAAGGAAACCTCGCCGGTGGGTTCATGACCCTCGGTCAATATCTGTCCACGCTTTCCCCGCTGGCGCTGCTCGCGGCGCCGTTTCCGCTCTCGATGTACAACCTTCCGGTCACTGTGCTCAATAATGGCGCCATCCAAATTGGGGCGCCCCTCCAAGGCGAGCCACTCAATTACGTCGGCGACCCGATCGGTCTAGTGGCCGGTAATTTTACGTACAACCGAGATGACCTTTCGTCAGGGGTGGGGGCCTTTCCGCAACGCCTCACCTTCAGACGCATGTACAGTTCGAGCGCCAAGAATCAGGACAGTGTTCTGGGGAAGGGCTGGGCACACAATTTCAATGTGACCGCGAAAGTAAATTCGGACGGTTATCAGGGGATGGGCGAAGATTCTGCACTCGATGCAGTAGCTGCGTTGGTCGAGATGAAGGCGTCGGTGGATTTGCTTGCGGATTCGTCACATCCTATTGAGAAGATGGTCATTGCGACTCTGGGGCAGCGGTGGTTCGGTGATCAGCTGATCAACAATACCGTGATCGTTACACAAGGTCTGAATGGCGAGGTGTTCGTGAAGTTGCCGGACGGCAGCTACAACCCGCCCCCTGGAAATTCGTCGAAACTGATACTGAACGGGGATGGGACGTACAGCTACGATACTGTTCACCACAATGCGATTCACTTCAACTCGTCGGGGAACATCGATACCTACAAGGACGGGAACGGTACGCAGGTCAACTACAGCTATTCCGGAAACAACCTGACCAGCGTGAGCAACGGCTTCTGGCGCACGCTAAATTTCAGCTACACGAACGGACGGATCAGCCAGGTCTCCGACGGTGCTCGAACCGTCCAATATGGCTACGACACGAATGGCAATCTGACGACCTTCACCGACACGATGTCGAAGAGTACGACCTACGGCTATGGGTTGCCAGGTCAGATGACGCAAATCTTTTACCCAAGCTTCCCGTCCGCCGCGGGCGTCACAAATGTCTATGACAGCCTGGGACGAGTCCAGACCCAGACGAATGCGCGTGGCAAAACGTACAGCTACTACTTCGCCGGATCGCGAGCTGTTGAATTAGCACCGGGTGGTATCACGAGGCTCAGCTATCTTGATGTGCTTGGGAATGTGTTACAGCAAGCGGACCCCCTATTCAACGTCACCCAATTCGCCTATGACGGGCAGGGACGGTTGATCACCAAGACGCTGCCACAGGGCAATGGGTTTTCGTACACCTACGACGATGCAACGTGCGCGAGCACCGAAAAGCGTTGTACGCAAAATGTGAAGTCGATCACGCAGTTCGCACCGCCCGGTTCTGGTCTCGCACCACTTGTTCGAAGCTTCACCTACGAGAGTGCATACAACAAAGTTGCAACAGAAACCGATGCGCGAAGCAATACCACGACGTACACCTACGCCCCCTGGGGCGACATCGCGACCGTAACCTCGCCAGTTGACGCGAGCGGGGTAGCGCCGTGGACCGCCTACGATTATTACTCGTGGACACCTACGGGCTTTCCCACGATGTATCTGCTGGCGAAGACAACGGTAAAGACGAGCGCATCCAATACCACCGCGACAACGAGGACCTATGATTGGGCGCACCATGAAGTACCCGCGACCACGACAGTCGACGCCGGCACTGGGACGCTGAATCTCACAACAACCTACACCTACGACGACATCGGCAACCTGACAGTGGTTGACGGACCGCGCACTGACGTGATCGATACGATTACGACGAGCTATGATAGTGAACGACGCCCGAGCGTCGTCACGGATGCGCTTGGGAAGCAATCTCAAACCACCTATGACGCAGACGGCCGGCCGATTGCTGTCGCCCGGCAGATCGGCGCTCAATGGTTAACAAATTGTTCGCGGTACAGCGCGACCGGAAAGGTTATCCGGGCATGGGGGCCTTCGTTGACTGCATCGGCGACAACCTGCCCATCCGAGGCTGCTCCGGTGCCGATCACGGACACCGCGTATGACGATCTCGATCGGCCATATCAGCAAACCCAGTATCTCGCGGCTGCAGATGGCGGGAACAGAGTCACGACGACGGTGTACAACGTTGACGACTCCATCAACACGATCCAGAAGGCGACTGGCACGGCGCAACAGCAAAACTATGTGCAGTACACCTATACGCCGAACGGTAAGCTCAATTTGAGTGCTGACGCGAAGAATAATCTGACCGTCTATGCATACAACGGATTCGATCGCCTGACGAACCGGTACTACCCAATGCCCAACTCACCGGGCTCGGCGAACAGCAATGATTACGACGGGTACACCTACGATCCGAACGGCAACGTGGTCACCATCCGCAAACGTAGCGGAGACACGATCACCCAGACTTGGGACAACCTGAATCGCTTGACCGCACGTAGCTATCCGAACAGTGCAAACAATGTTCAGTTCGGTTATGACCTGCGCGGACTACGCACCGCGTCGCAGTACGCGAATGGCAGCTACGCAGTGTCCTATGCCTGGGACAATGCGGGTCGGTTGCTCAACACGACCGCGGGTGGAAGGACACTCAGTTTCCAGTACGATGCCGCAGGAAACCGGACACAGACGACATGGCCAGATGGGTTCAACACGACTACTAGCTACGATGCGCTGAATCGGCCGAGCGTGATCAAGGAGAACGGAAGCACCGCACTAGCGACGTACACCTACGACGACCTGAGCCGGGCAGTTACGCTCTCTTTCGGAAACGGAACGTCGGTTCAACGCGGGTACGACAATCAAGGCGGCCTCGCGACGCTGACCAACCTACTGACTGCGCCTAGCGATCAGGTGCAGTTCACATATGCACGAAATCAAGTTCTGGACGTGAGTAGCGTCACACCGAGTAACCTCGCATATCAGTGGAGTGGTGGAACGACCGGCAGTCAGAGCTTTACCGCGGATGGCCTGAATCGTTACACGACTGCTGCTGGAGGCTCTGTCGGGTACGACAACAACGGGAACGTGACGAGCTATGGCGGCTGGACCTACAGCTACGATCTCGACAATCGCCTCGTCTCCGGAAGCACCGGTTTGTTTTCGACGGTCGGTCTATCCTACGATGCGGACGGGCGCCTGAGGCAGACCGTCGAGCCGAACGGGCTTTTCGGAAGTATTACTACCAATATGCTCTACGACGGGACACGACTCGTTGCCGAATACGATTCGTCAGGCAATATCCTGAGGCGCTACCTTCATGGCTTGGACGTTGACAACCCGCTCGTCTGGTACGAGGGTTCGGGGACTTCGAACAAGAGTTGGTTGTACACGGATCATCTTGGTAGCATTGTCGCGACGGCCAATGCAGCGGGAGCCAAGACGGCGGCCTATACGTACGGCCCGTTTGGCGAGCCGAACGCGACGAGTGGTATTCGTTTCCGGTACACGGGGCAGCAGTTCATTGGTT
Organism: Burkholderia sp. BE12; assembly: GCF_002959955.1. Taxonomy (NCBI): domain Bacteria; kingdom Pseudomonadati; phylum Pseudomonadota; class Betaproteobacteria; order Burkholderiales; family Burkholderiaceae; genus Burkholderia; species Burkholderia sp. BE12. The sequence goes on from NZ_PREY01000032.1 coordinate 5,982, forward strand.
CGCTAGCCCTGTACTACTATAAAGCGAGGTTTTATTCGCCGGGGGCGGGACGTTTTTTTCAGATCGATCCGGTAGGCTATCAAGATGACCAGAATCTGTATGCATATGTAGGGAACAATCCCGCAAATCGTGCGGATCCGACCGGTATGACTGGGACCACTTTCGGGGAAGGGGAACTAGTTGCGGGGGTTATTACTAATCAGAGTCATTATATCGATCGTGTAGGGGCGGATAGAGTTAACGCGGTTTCTGGGGCGGCGATTGGGATTGCTTTGTCGCCCGGCTTCGTGGGGGGCACTAGCTTTGGCATGACCGTGGACGGCATAAACTACAACGTTCGAAGCTTTGTTCTTCCAAATGGAAACATTAATTTAGGGACGATTCATCCTGACGATGGCCGTAATATTGGAAGATGAGGGTCATATTTTTTAGGGTGATTATATGTTGAATGATGAATGGGCTATCCGCGATAACGAAATCGAACTAATAAGAGTTCTGCTTGATCATGCATTCCCTGGGGATACCTTATTTTCAGCTCAAATCGAGCAGATGGAGAGGGTGGTGTCATTCAATGGCGACGACACCATTCTGAAGATTGGGTTTGGCCAGAGTTACCATGCAATTAGAAAACAAGTTATCCGTCCAAATCTGAATGGATTTATTGAGGCGTCGGGGATCGACTCCGACGGTGCGGTGGTAAATGTCATGCTTTGGATCACTGACGGAGAAATCAAAGAACTGGAATTTCTTCGGCCTGATTCGAAGCCGGTTCAACGTAAACCGCGTCCTAGCGATCTTTCCGGTTTTCAATCCGCTATTTGAGCGGGAGCAACTCAATACAATACGCGATAGATCAGCAAAACTCCCTTGCCGTCGTCGGTAACGCGCCGAGCAACTCGGTCCGATCGACGAGCTTGCTCGCGATCAGGTGCCGCACCTTGCCTTCCGCCTGCCATACGCCGTAGACCGCGAGCAGCGCGGCGCCGAGCGCTTCCTTCCGAAACTTCTCCAGCAGGCCGGGCCACAGGATCACGTTCACCTGGCCCGTCTCGTCCTCGAGCGTCATGAAGAGCACACCGTTGGCCGTGCCCGGCCGTTGGCGCACCGTGACCAATCCACATGCGCGCGCGAGCTGCCCGCTGCGCAGTGTCGCGAGCTGCTCGGCCGACTGGAGACGATCGAGCGCCAGGCGATCGCGCAGCAGCGCCAGCGGATGCCGGCCGAGCGTGAAACCCATCGCGTTGTAGTCGGTCACGATCTCCATGCCTTCGGAGGCCTGCGGCAGCGCCGGCGCCGCGTCGTCGCGCTCGGTGCCGCGCAGCAGATCCCGCTCGGGCACGGCGGCGGCGGCCAGCCAGAGCGCGGCACGCCGGTTGTCGCCGGCGAGTGTGCGCAGCGCGTTCGCGCGCGCGAGCACCTGCAGGTCTTGCCGATCGAGCTGCGCTCGGCGCGCGAGATCCGCGACGTCAACAAACGGTCGCACCGCGCGCGCGAGTTCGATGCGGCCGGCCACGTCTTCGCGCATGCCGCGCAGCAGCGAGAAGCCAAGCCGCACGGGCGCCGATGTAGTCGGCCCTTCGATCGCAGAATCCCACGTGCTCACATTCACGTCGACGGGCAGTACCTCGACACCACGCCGGCGCGCGTCCTGCAGCAGTTGCGACGGCGTGTAGAAGCCCATCGGCTGGCTGTTCAGCAGCGCGGCGAGGAATACGGCCGGCTCGTGCCGGCGCAACCACACGCTCGAGTAGACGAGCAGGGCGAAGCTGGCCGCGTGGCTCTTCGGGAAGCCGTAGTCGCCGAAGCCTTTGATCTGCGCGAAGATCGCCTCGGCGAATTCGTGATCGTAACCGCGCGCGAGCATGCCGGTCACCAAGCGCTCGTGATACGGCTCCAAGCTTCCCTTGCGTTTCCAGGCCGCCATCGCACGTCGCAGCTGGTCGGCGCGATCGCGTCGCGGCCGCGCTCGTGCTCGAGCAGCAGCGCGAACGCAGCGACGTCCAGCTGCTTCGCGGTGAGCCAGCCCGTCAGCTGCAGGATCAGCCGGCGCGCGACGAACAACAGCGCCTCGGCGTGCTCGACGCGATCCATCAGTTCGACCCGCGTGTCGAACGACGGCGGCATGTCGAGCCAGTCATACGCGGCCGGCGCGGTGCCGGAGACCTGGTCGAGCCAGTCGAGCAGTTGCGTGCCGCACCGCTTCTTGAGGCCAGCGCGCAGCAGGCGCTGTAGGTCCGCGAGCGTTTCGCAGCCGAGTTCATCGAACCACGTCGCGTACCGGCGCGCGTCGGGCGCCACGCCGAGCGGCACGCGCGCGAGCGCGCGGCGCAACGATCGTGCGGACAGCGCGAGGCCGCCGCGCAGGCCGCGGGCGACTATCCATGCGGCCGGGCCGGTGGACGCGACGGAAATCGCCGCGGAGACGCCGAATGACGCGACGACGTCGCGCACGCGCCGGCGCAGCGCGCGGATGCCGTGAAAGAGGCGCAGGCTGGCCGTCACGTCGAGCAGCACCACGGCTTCGTCAGCGTCGACGACGCTCGGTGTGAACTGCAGCAACGCGTCGGCGACGCCGAGCACGAGTTCGCGCTCGCGCGCCACGACGCGGCCGCTGTTGCCGTTCGAAGTTTCTGCTAACGGTGACCACAGATACTGCTAACGGGTAAGCCCGTGGTAGCGCCGTCGGCAAAGGCTGAGAGCGATGTTCCTTTCGTGTCCGCACGCATTGCGAGAATGCAACAAAGGGAGGATGTATGTGCGAAGATTTTGCTAATGCGCCTTCAAGAGCTTGCAATGTCGGATGTGGCTCATGAGCGGCGTAATGAGGAAAGTTGCTCCTGACAAGAGCATGGTGTGCACGTAACCGATGATCAACAATGTGGGTGCGTGCGCAACAATATACCTCGCGTCCAGAAGACAGGGGGCGCAACTTTAATGCCTATTTTCCAAGGCAGGGGAGTCTGTCGACATTGAGCCGTGATGCGCGGCTATGTCGCGTTTCAACACCATCGCTGGGAATTTTACGCATGTCGATGAAATACCTCGCCAGCGACCTTATCGCCGTTCGCTTCCTCAGCTTGACGTTCGCCGCCCCGTATTAGCGAAATCACTGGACACGATTAGCGCACGAACGGACACCATTAGCAGTATCTACGAACTTCAACACGTGAACACGCATATAGGGATGCGCCGGGCGCGCGATTTTGTGGCTGACGATCGTGGCGGAACGTCTTTGCTCGTGGCCCGGAAACTGCCCGACTTTTCCGACTCTTGCCATGCTGCCACCCGCCCAGTGGCACCGTTACCGTTGAGCAGCGAGCAAACCGTGCCTGACTAGAGCGGCGTCCGTGCTGCTTTTTCGGAGCAGGTGCAAGTTTTGCTCAAATGGCTGGCCGTCATTCACCTTTAGACAGAGGGCCAGCCATGGCAAACGCGAACCAGACGCAGCGCATCAATCCTGACCGCGACGAAGCTGATAGTTCGTCAGCGACCGGCGCCATCGCCCTACTTGAGTCTGACCATCGAGCGGTCGAAAAGCTGTTCACTATTTTTGAAAGAACCGCCGACGAGGACCTCGATGCTAAGCACGCGCTCGTTAGAAGAGCCTGCGAAGAGTTGACCGTCCACGCGATGATTGAGGAACAATTTCTTTACCCAGCTGCGCACGATGTGCTATCCGGCGACCCGCAAAAGAAGGTCGACGAAGCCTACGTGGAGCACTTCCTCGTGAAGACGCTCATCGAGAAATTCGAAACCCTCAAGCCCGGTATGGAAGGGTTTGACGCCACTTTCAGGGTACTGATGGAAAACGTCCGGCATCACATCAAGGAAGAGGAGACGGAGCTCTTTCCAGAACTACACTCATCGGGACTCGACATTGCCGGACTTGGTCGCAAGCTCGCACAGCGAAAGGCGCAACTGGAGGCCCGACTACCGAAAGACGCCGGCGATCGGACATGACCGACGACCCAAACATATCGGTAGTCGCCAGCGAATAGACCACTGCCGTGTCGCGCGTGGGTGGGCGACGATGCCGCACGGATTGTCGTGACCGACCCACAACCGGTCGTGTGGGACGAGCGACTATTTCTGATGCCTCACGTCGGACAGTCTTAGCGACATCCTGATGAACTGCTAGAGTTCGCGACGATTGGCCGGCGAGGTCGCGCAACGCGGCGGCGTGGCCGCATCGTCGCTCCCCTTCCACGAAGCGAAGGGATGGGTCCACGGCCGACGTAGCGACGGCAACCGGTGCCGTCATGCACCGGCCACCGCGCCGCTGCCCCGAACACCGCGTTACCCGGCCTCGTCCGATAGTGCGACAGACGCCGCGTGTTGACCGCCACCGCCTCGCTCCGCTGTCGACCCCTCGCTCCGGCGGTAAGCGATATCGGCCCCGAGCGCGTGGAGGAGCGATCGGCCCTTCTTCGTCAGATACGCGCGCCGGCGGCCGGGAGCGCCATGTTCGAGCATGACGAGTTGTCGTTCGAGCAACGCATCGAGTTCGGCGCGATTCATGTCGAGCTGATCGGGCGCCTGGCACACCAGCATCAGCGTCGCGAATTCGTGCGGGCTCAGCATGGCCGCCTCCCGTCGCGCACGGAACCGCCGCCAGCAGGCGTGACGCGGAAAAACGAAACAGGGTGCGGCACGTGTCCAGCGGTGACGACGCGACGGCGCGGCAGCTTCGGTCGGCCGACCGCGGCGGGTTGGGCCGCGCGACGCAACGCGAATGGCTTGCGCGCGGCGCGTGCCCGAGCACCGATCGGCGCGAAGCGACCGTTGCCGTTGCGCGCGACCCGCAGGCCGGCTGGCAGGCCCTTGACGATGCGGGCGACGCGTCGTGGCCGGCGGCCGGCTTCCGTCGGCCGATCGGAGGTAAAGAAAGGATCGTTCATGATTCGCTCCCGGTTGGACCTCGCACGGAGGGCGAACCGGACCACGCGCTCCAGTTCGTCGATCCGCGAGAGGGCTCGCTGACAAACAAATCGAAACACGCAGCGCGTAAGCCGCGACTGCCTGAGCGATACCAAAATAGGACGGCAAGCGCGGATTTCAAGCGCCGTTTTGCGATGATTCGCGCGGCCCGGCGCGGCCACCGTCGACGTCGTACCGTCGCGCGTCGCAGGGCATCGCGAGACGAGCGACGGTCGGACGAACGCGGTTTCTGGTTGGAAACATTTTGTTACACATGCGCTTTCCTGGCCCTCTTGAAGCGCGCTTACCGCGCCACTATTTCGCTTTTCGCCAATCGATGGCACGCCGGTGCGTCGCTGTCTTTATGCGTGCAGGCGCCGGCGGATTCCCTTTTCCAGGTGATCTCATCGCTCAGGAGATGAAAATGCAGATTCGTCCCCTCTACGACCGGGTTATCGTCAAGCGAATCGAACAGCAGCGGACGACAGCCTCCGGCATCGTGATTCCCGATTCGGCCGCCGAACGGCCCGAGCAGGGTGAAGTGATCGCGGTCGGCAGCGGCCGGCTGCTCCAGGACGGCTCGCAGCGCCCGCTGCAGCTCCAGGTCGGCGACCAGGTTCTCTTCGGCAAATATGCAGGCCAGACCGTGAAGGTGAACGGCGAGGAACTGCTCGTGATGCGCGAAGAGGACGTCATGGGCGTACTCGAACCCGAATCGCCGGCTGCCAGGAAAGCGGCCTGAATGCCGATTCGGCCGCGTCGCACGGGTGAGTGCCCGATGCGCGCGGCATCCCGTTCAACGACTGTATCCGGAGCAAGAAAATGACCGTAAAAGACGTGAAATTCCGCGATGGCGCCCGCCAGCAGATCGTCAAGGGCGTGAACGTGCTGGCCGACGCGGTGAAGGTGACGCTCGGCCCGAAAGGCCGCAACGTCGTGATCGAGCGCGGTTTCGGCGCGCCCGTGATCACGAAGGACGGCGTGTCGGTCGCGAAGGAAATCGAGCTGCAGGACCGTTTCGAGAACATGGGCGCGCAGATCGTCAAGCAGGTCGCGTCGAAGACGGCGGACGTGGCCGGCGACGGGACGACCACCGCCACCGTGCTCGCGCAGGCGATCGTGCAGGAGGGCATGAAGCACGTCGCGGCCGGCATGAATCCGATGGATCTGAAGCGCGGCATCGACAAGGCCGTCGGCGCGGTGCTCGACGAGCTGCGCAAGCTGTCCCGACCGATTTCGACCCACAAGGAAATCGCGCAGGTCGGCGCGATTTCCGCGAACTCGGACGACGCGATCGGCAAGATCATTGCCGATGCGATGGAGAAGGTCGGCAAGGACGGCGTGATCACCGTCGAGGACGGCAAGTCGCTGGAGAACGAACTCGACGTGGTCGAAGGCATGCAGTTCGACCGCGGTTACGTGAGCCCGTATTTCATCAACGATCCCGCGAAGCAGGCGGCGTATCTCGACGATGCGCTGATTCTGCTGCACGACAAGAAGATCTCCAGTATCCGCGACCTCCTGCCGATCCTCGAAGCGGCGTCCAAGGCCGGCAAGCCGCTGCTGATCGTCGCCGAGGACGTCGAGGCCGAAGCGCTCGCGACACTCGTCGTGAATTCGATGCGCGGCATCCTGAAGGTCGCCGCCGTCAAGGCGCCGGGTTTCGGCGACCGGCGCAAGGCCATGCTGGAGGATCTCGCGATCCTGACCGGTGCGACGGTCATCTCGGAGGAAACCGGCAAGCAGCTCGACAAGGCCACGCTCGAGGATCTTGGCAGTGCGAAGCGTATCGAGGTGCGCAAGGACGATACGATCATCATCGACGGCGCGGGCGATGCGGCGCGCATCGATGCGCGCGTGAAATCGATTCGCGTGCAGATCGACGAAGCGACGAGCGACTACGATCGCGAGAAGCTGCAGGAGCGTGTCGCGAAGCTCGCGGGCGGCGTGGCGGTGATCAAGGTCGGCGCAGTGACCGAAGTCGAAATGAAGGAGAAGAAGGACCGCGTCGACGATGCGCTGCATGCGACGCGCGCGGCGGTCGAGGAGGGCATCGTGCCGGGCGGCGGCGTCGCGCTGCTGCGTGCGCGCGCGGCGCTGTCGGACATCCGGGGCGCGAATGCGGACCAGGACGCCGGCATCCGGATCGTGCTGCGCGCGCTGGAGGCGCCGCTGCGCGTCATCGCGGCCAACGCGGGCGACGAACCGTCGGTCGTGGTCTCGAAGGTGCTCGAAGGCAAAGGGAACTTCGGCTACAACGCGGCGACCGGCGAGTACGGCGATCTGGTGGAAGCCGGCGTGGTCGACCCGACCAAGGTCACGCGTACCGCGCTGCAGAACGCCGCGTCGATCGCGAGCCTGGTGCTGACGACCGATGCGACTGTCGCGCAAGCGCCGAAAGAGAGCAGCGCCGAGCCGGCTCCCGCGCCCGAACTCGGCTACTGAGCTGCATCGCAGGCCCGCCTGCGATCGTCGAACAGCCGCTGGCCGGAGCGGCTTTACCCGGCGCGCGCGACAGCGGGGAGCGTCGCGCCGCTTTTTTCATGTTTGCGAGACCAACCATGAAGCTCGAACTTTCGATCGACTCCAGGCCGCTGCACGTCGAACTCGACGACGTCATCGCCGGCCTGCTCGCCGCGCGGCTCGGCCTGCCGCCGGAGGGCGACCATCGCGGTGCGATCGGCCGCTACCTCGGCGACGCGGCGGGGCCGTGGACGCTGGATGACGACCATATGCGCAAGCGCGTGATGCGCCGCCTGATTCTCGACATCGCCGATCCGACGCTGGTCATCCAGTACCTGATGGCCGACCAGACCGACCAGACCGGCCCCGGCGAAGCAGGCGCCTGATGCGCGCCGAACGCGCGTCCGTCCGTTCGACGACGCATCGAGCGCTTCCTGTCGCTTCGCCGGCGCGCCGGGATCCTGGGCGCGCGCCCGGGAGCTTCGAGTCAGGCGCCGTCCGGCTTGCCCGGCTTGCGGCCTTGGGGGGCCGGCTGGCCCGTGCCGAGTTCGGCACCCGTCACCGGGTCGCTGTTCGGGTCGGAGGCGAGTCGCCGCGCCATCGCTTCGACGGCGTCCGCCTGCTGCGGCTCGAGCATGCCTTCCGGAATACCGCTGCCGCCGTCGACCGCGGGTTCGGCGGGGCGGATTTCGAGTTCGCCTCCGTGGTTCCATGGCCCGACCAGCGGTGCGGCGTCCGGCTGCATCCGGAAGTACACGTGATCGTACGGCGCCTTCGGCGGCAGCTTGCCCGGCGGGAAGTTCGCGGTGATCGCATACAGCGCCTTCTCGAACGACATCTGGTGCGACACCTCGCGCGTCATCAGGAAGCCGAGCGCGTCGCGAATATCCGGATCGTCGGTCACGTTGATGAGCCGCTCGTAGATGATCTTCGCACGTGCTTCGGCCGCGATGTTCGAGCGTAGGTCTGCCGTCGGTTCGCCGATCGTGTCGATGTACGCGGCCGACCACGGCACGCCGCCCGAATTGGTCAACGGTGCGCCCGCGCCGTACAGCACCTGCGTCACGTGGCTGTCGTTGCCCGCGCCGTGCAGCTTGCGGTACAGCTCGGCCTGTTCGTCGACCGCTTCGGCCAGTTCGCCCTTGGCGCCGCGATTGAGCATCGCGGCCATCGAGCCGATCACTTCGAGGTGGCTCAGCTCCTCGGTGGCGATGTCGAGCAGCATGTCCTTGCGGCCGGGATCCTCTTCGGTGATCGCCTGCGTGAAATAGCGCATCGCGGCGGCAAGCTCGCCTTGCGGGCCGCCGAACTGCTCGAGCAGCAGATTGGCGAGTCCTGGATTCGGCGCGCCCACGCGCACTGTGTACTGAAGCCGTGTGTTGTGGATGAACATGGCATCTCCGTGGAAAGGGTTGCGCGACATTCGCCGGATCGAGACAGCACGAATCGATCCCATGGTCGGCCGCCCGATCCAGCGCATGCGCGATGCCGACCGGTGCGGGCTGCGGCAGGCCCGGCTTCTCGTGGATGCGGGTGCGGTTCCTCGTGCGGCACGCGTGCATCGTGCCGACGGGCGGTGGCCGGGCCGGGCATGGATCGGCGCCGGGCGACGAAGCAGCAATCGTGCGGTCGGCGCGCGACGGGCAGCGTCTCGCGGGCGAAGCTGCCCGCCGCCGATGCAAGGACACCGCATGCGAATACGGCAGAGACGGCGGCGACTCGGGCGCGCGTCGCGTGACCCGCAACCCTGGTCGCCGGATTTTCAAGCGGTTGTCATTTCAACAGCCTGCCGGGCAGCGCCACGCCGGCCTGAATGCGCGCCGTGCGGCATGTCGACGGTGCGCGGGACCGAGCGTCTCGGTGACGCGTGATGCCGGATTCACAAAGGAGTACAGATGACGACGCGCGACGGAAACGCGGTGCCTCCGCATTGCCGGTGAGTCGGACGACGGCAGGCGCGCGGGCCGAGCGGCCCCCGCGCGCCTGCCGGCTCATCGCGCTTTCAGCATTTCGTCGGCGAGCCGATAGGCGCTGACCGCGCGCTTCGATTCGTAGTCCGCGATCGTGGACACGTTGCGACCGGCGTCACGCGACAGTAAACCTTGCAGTGCGGCGGCGGCGAAGAAATCGCGAAGATCCGGCGTAACGGATTTCGCCTCCGGTGGCGCGGCTTCGACGAGCGGATCCGGCTTCCAGAAAACGGGCGACAGCGGCGACGATTTGGATAGGGCGGCTGTCTGTTTGATGCTCACATTCTGGGACAACGGTGTCATTTCTTCCCCTTCGATCAGGTATCAAGTGGCGAAGCAGCGGAATATCCCCGATTGAATGAGCGAGCATCGTTTCGTTCTTTTCTGAGCGGTACTAACGATTGATCGACGCGAATGTTCGCCGGTAATACGAAATCCGTCAAAGAAAATAAATTGGCTCCACCTCGCGGTCGAACGAGCAGGATTCGTTCCCGCTCCGGGGAGGGCCGAAGCGGCGTTTTTCGCGCGCCGGAGTCGATGGTATGTCGGCACGGATGACGTTCCGGTGACGCGCCGTGGGCATCGTCGATTCCGGGTTTTCTGGCACCGACGGCGGTCGATATGGTGCGATTTATCCCGGCACGAACACGCCCATCGCCGCGACCGCCATCGCGAGCGTCGCGAGCCATCCTCCCCATGCCAGGGGGCCTTTGACGGCAAATTCGCCCATGACCCGCTTGCTTCTCGCCATCAGCATCATCACGACCATGATCGGGACGGCGCTCACCCCATTGATGACCGCACTCCAGTAAAGCGCGCGGATCGGGTCGAAATGCATGAACGTGAACGCGATTCCGCCGACGGTCGACAGGGCGATCACCGCATAGAATTCGGGTGCGACGCCCAGTTCTAGCGCGAGACTGTTGCGCCAGCGAAACGTGCCGGCCGCCGCATAGGCGGCCGATCCCGCGAGCACCGGCAGCGCCAGCAGGCCGGTGCCGACGATGCCGAGCGCGAACAGCACGTACGCGAAGTGGCCGGCAAGCGGCTCGAGCGCCCGCGCGGCGTCCGCCGACGTTTTGACGTCGATGTGATGCGCGTTGAGCGTGGCTGCCGCCGTCAGCACGATGAAGAATCCAATTACGTTCGATACGCCCATGCCGAACCACGTATCGAAGCTGATCCGGCGCAACTGCGCGGGCGCCTGGCCCGGCATGCGCCGCAGCGGCCTCTGATTCGGCACGGCGCGCAATTCCTCGACTTCCTGGGACGCCTGCCAGAAAAACAGATACGGGCTGATGGTCGTGCCGAGTACGGCGACGACCGTGGTCAGATAAGCGGCGCTCAGCTGCGCATGCGGCCGCACGATCGCGCGACCGACCTCGGCCCAGCTGACGGGCACGATCAGGGCGACCGCGACGTAGGCCAGCAGCGTCAGCGCCGTCCATTTGAGCAATCGCGAGTAGCGATCGTACGGGACGAAAACCTGCAGTACGACCGACACGCCGCCGAGGCACACGATGTAGAGCTGTTGCGGGCCGGGCAGCAACAAATTGACGGCGGCACCCATGGCCGACAAGTCGGCCGCGATGTTGATCACGTTGGCCGTGATCAGCAGCACGACGGTCCCGTACAGCAGCCATCCCGGGTAGTGCCTGCGCATGTTGGACGCGAGGCCCTTGCCCGTCACGCGGCCGATTCGCGCGCTGACCAGCTGGATGGCCGTCATCAGCGGGTACGTCAGCAGCAGCGCCCACAGCAGTTCGAAGCCGAATTGCGCGCCCGCCTGCGAGTACGTGCCGATACCGGAAGGATCGTCGTCGGCGGCGCCGGTGATCAGGCCGGGGCCCAGGCGACGGACCCACGTGACGGCGTTCGGGTCCGGTTCCGTCGGCTCGGGCTGAAGCAAATCGTTGTCGTTCATGATGGCGCGCCTCCCGAGGAGTGCAGCAGGCGCAATCGCCGTGCCCGCTCGACGGGCGCCTCGCGCGGGGCGGCCCAGGCGGACGCCCTGCGGTCCCGGTTTGCCCGCGATACGACGGCGCGCGACGGGCGTTACGTCGAGCTACCCGCACCGCCGGCGGGCGAGACCGTCGCGTGCATCGCCTGTTCGAGAAGGACATGCGCGGCTTGCCACGCGCGCGCGGCAGCCGCGGAGTCGTTGAACGCCCGCGCTTCGACCGTGGCGCCGTCCAGCAGCATCATGAAGACGATCGCCAGCCGGTTTGCGGTTTCCGCCGGCACGAGGGCTTCGATCAGTTCGGCGATCCATTCGACCATTTTGCGACGATAGCGGATCGCGACATCCGAGATCGGCGCATAAGCGGTGCCGAATTCGGCCAGCGCACGCTCGAACAGGCAGCCGGCAAATTCGGGCGTCCTGAACCATGCCGCGTACCAGTCGAAGATGGTCTTGACGCGCTCGACCGGATCGACGACGTGCTGCAACTGCGCGTCGATGCTGTCGACGATCAGGTCGTAGCGCTGGACCAGCACTTCGCGGATCAGTTCGTCCTTGCTCGCGAAATGCCGGTACAGCGTCATTCGGGCGACACCGGAATCGTCGATGATCCAGTCGACGCCCACCGGGTGGAATCCGTGCCTGGAGAACAGTTCGGTCGCTTTGTCTACCACCAGCTGGCGTTTGTTGGCTCGCACGAACAGCTTCCTCCTCGATATTTCAGCAGCATAGACCGATTATTCTAGCATCGTGCCGCGCAACGGAATCGGCTTCCCGGCGCTGTCCGACGGCATTGCCGCCATGGCAACCATGCTTGCCGAGCCGGTCATCAAGTTATCTTGACTATTAGATAGACCGATATGTATCATTTGGAAACCGTAAGCAGCGGTAGGTATTGTGCGGATTAAAGAGACGGAACAGGGCGGGGTCCCGCTTGCCGTTTTTCGCCGCATCGGATGCTGCAACGATGTTTCAAGTCGACAAGAGAACCTGAGAGAGCCTTGGCATGCGGGCCCGCGCACGATCTTCGCTGCGTCCCGCACCAGCCGGGGGCAGGCTCGCGGGCGAGCGCGCGAAGCAATCCGGCGCAAATAAAACGTGGGGAAAGCACAAATGATTCGCCGTTTACTCGCACCGGGGCTGCTGTTGCTGTTGGCCGCGTGCGCGCAGGATCCGTCCATCACGAGCAGGACCGTGCGGATCTGCGACGACACCGGTTGTTCCGATCGCCCTAAAGATCAGGTCTCCTATCAAAAAAAGGACGATTCGGACGACCGCGACGATCCGCGCATCGCCGCGCTCAAGCAAACCGCGAAAGCCCAGCCGAAGGCCGCCTACGACCTCGGCCTGCGCTACTTCCGCGGCGACGGCGTGCGCCAGGACAGCTACCAGGCCCTCAAGTGGATGCGCGAGGCCGCCGAACACGGCGACCTGAACGCGCAGAAGGCCCTCGGCAGTTTCTACCTGTTCGGCCTCGAGGAAATGGGCTCGGATGCGCGCGAAGCGGAGAAGTGGCTGTCGATCGCGGCGGCTCGCGGCGACAAGGAATCGAAAAAGCTGCTCGAGCTCGCGCGCAAGGCGAAGAAGGGAGACGAAGACGACTGGAAATGGCGCACGCAATGGCGTGATGTCTATTACGGCTACTGGTATTCGGGCTATCCGTACTACGGCGTCTGGAATCAGACGTCCTGGTACTACTGACCGAGCCTGAAGCAACGGGGGCAGCCGCGGGGAGACCACCATCGCGCGCCACGCCGGGGGGCTTATCGAAGTTCGCACGGACACATAAGCCGAACAACGACTCTAATCGATCGACAACGACATGAAGACCAACCTTTCCCAACGTCTCATTCAAGGTGCGCTGGTTGCAGCGCTTGGCGCGTCCGTCGCGGGGTGCGGCGGCGTGGTGACGCCCGGCGGGCAGAACGCCGGCGTGACGGGCGCGGCAGCAGGCGGCGCGAGCGCCGGCGCCGATTCGGGGCTGCAGCGCTGCACGTCGCCGCTCGGCACGATCGCGGTCGACGACGGCCGCAACGCCGACTGGTGGGGCCCGTTCGGCAGCGCGACCAAGATGACGACGATCGACCCGCTGCTGCGCCTGGCGGTGCAGCAGTCGAACTGCTTCGTGATCACGTCGATCGGCAACCAGAAGAGCGACGCGCGCCTGTCGCGCATCACGCAGTTGCAGCGCAGCTCGGGCGAATACCGCGCGGGCTCGAAGCAGCAGAAGGGGCAGCGGGTCGCGGCCGACTACTACATGGAGCCGCAGATCGTGATCAACGACTCGCCGATCGCCGGGATCGGCAGCATGATCGGCGGGCTGATCGGCAACAGCGCGATCGCGGCGGTGGCGGGCCACCTGCAGACGAAGGCGTCGGTCGTGACGCTGACGCTGTTCGACGTGCGCTCGGCGGTGCAGATCGCGGCGTCGGAAGGCAGCTCGACGGCGACCAACTACGGCGCGGCGCTGGGTGGCTTCGGCGGCGGCGTGGGCGGTGCGCTCGCAGGCTTTTCGTCGACGCCGGAAGGCAAGGCGACGGTCGTCGCGTTCATCGATGCATACAACAAGATGGTCGTCGCGCTGCGCAGCTACAAGGCGCAGGACGTCAAGGGCGGCCTTGGCCGCGGCGGTCAGCTCCAGGTCAACTGACGTCGTGGGGCCGGCGGGGGCCGCCGGCCGAGCGGTTCAGGCGAGAAAGTTGCTCGACATCTCCTCGACGCCGTCGCGGCGAGCGCAGGCGCAATTGGAACACGTGCGGGCCCCCTGATCGACACATGTCGACGCAGGCGGGTCTTCGCTCCGGACTGCGTATCGTGATCAATCAGGTGACGAACAAAAGCGTCTTCACTTGCCGGATCGCTATATGCAGCGCCTCATATCGTCCGACGAGCGTCTATACTTTTTGATCGTCATGTCGGCGCCGTGGGCGCTGGCGATTCTTCGCTATTGCCGGATTCGCGCCAGTTCTGCCATCACAACGGTGCTCGCCCATGCGCGGCGCTGGCTTTGAGCGCCCGATAGCCGCGAGAAGGCGCTGGCACCAGGAATGCCCGGCCCGTTCGCGCGCGATCAAATACTCCGGAGGTGTGTCATGACCTGGATCGGTACGTGGCGTAATCAATACGGCTCCACGCTTTCCATCACGGACGACGAGGAGGGCGCCATCCGTGGCGTATTCAGCACCGCGTTGCAGGACAGCGCCTTCTTCGGTCACGATCTGCCTGTCTCAGGCGTCTGGTTTGGCGATTGCATCAACTTCGCGTTCGGCATGTCGAATGACGTAGCTACCGCGATCTGTTCTTTCACCGGCATGCTGCGTGACGGCAAGCTGGAGACGGTATGGCATGTCGTGACCAGCAAGGCGCCTCGGCAAGGCTCGCGATCGTCGGAGTTTGGATGGGCACATGCCGTCCAGACCAATGCGGATACATTCCAAAGAGTCGCCGCGTAACGTACCCGCAAAATCGTGGTTCGGAGCGATTGTAAGCCGCGATGCCCGTCGCCGGCTCGAACGGCGCGGCCATGCGCGCGGCATGCAGGTTCGTGCAGAACGTCGCGACCGGGTCCGGCCGCCCCGTGCAGCCTCGCGCCTCAGTGAGGAGAGCAGCATGTCGAGCACTTTCGCGATGCCGTAGGAGTCGAGCAGCCCAAGATGCTGCTCGGCCACACAGTCGAATGCCACCGCACTTTTGACGGCGGGAAGCCTTGCCGATATTGGCGCACATCACGGGCACGATCCAGATATAAACGAAATGTGATCACTCGCGACCGCAAAATTTTGCACAATGGCGGCAGCGCGGCCTTCCGCCGCGCTTCGCGCCGGCTTCGATCGCCGCCCGACAACCGTGCCCCATCCCCGCTCCGACGTGCCGCCGCCCACCGCCATGGACCAACCGAAACGTATCCTGATCGTCGAGGACGACGCCGACATTGCCGACGTGCTGAGCCTGCACCTGCGCGACGAGCGTTACGAGGTCGTGCACACCGCGGACGGCGCCGACGGGTTGCGCCTGCTCGAACAGGGCGGCTGGGATGCGCTGATCCTCGACCTGATGCTGCCGGGCGTCGACGGCCTCGAAATCTGCCGGCGTGCGCGGGCGATGACGCGCTACACGCCGATCATCATCACGAGCGCGCGGTCGAGCGAGGTGCACCGGATCCTCGGCCTCGAACTCGGTGCCGACGACTACCTCGCGAAGCCGTTCTCGATGCTCGAACTCGTCGCGCGCGTGAAGGCGCTGCTGCGGCGCGTCGATGCGCTCGCGCGCGATTCGCGGATCGACGCGGGCACGCTCGACGTCGCGGGGCTGGCGATCGACCCGATCGCGCGCGAGGCGAGCGTCGACGGCGCACGCATCGACCTCACGCCGCGCGAATTCGACCTGCTGTATTTCTTCGCGCGGCATCCGGGCAAGGTGTTCTCGCGGATGGACCTGCTGAACGCCGTGTGGGGCTATCAGCATGAAGGCTACGAACACACGGTCAATACCCATATCAACCGGCTGCGCGCGAAGATCGAGGCCGATCCGGCCGAGCCCGTGCGGATCCTCACCGTGTGGGGGCGCGGCTACAAGCTCGCCGCGCCGGACGCATGATGAAGCTCACGCTCCCCCAGCGGCTGTCGCTCGTATTCTCGATCCTGCTGCTCGCGTGCTCGGGCGCGTCGGCGTGGCTGCAGATCCGCGCGAACGACATGCGCGAGAAGGAAGTCGTGCAGGCGCTGTCGCGCGACCTGGCCGCCAACATCGCCGGCAGCGCGCCGCTGATGGACGCGAACGGGTTGCGCCCCGACGCCGTGCGCACGCTGTTCGGGCAGTTGATGGGCGTGAACCCGAGCGTCGAGGTGTATCTGCTCGACAACGCGGGGCGCATCAAGGGCGACGACGCGCCGCCGGGCCACGTCAAGCGCGACCGCGTCGATCTCGCGCCCGTACAGCGCTTCATCGCGGGCCAGCCGCTGCCGATCCTCGGCGATGACCCGCGCAGCCCGGACGCGCGCAA
The DNA here is from genome assembly GCF_002959955.1 of Burkholderia sp. BE12. Classification (NCBI taxonomy): domain Bacteria; kingdom Pseudomonadati; phylum Pseudomonadota; class Betaproteobacteria; order Burkholderiales; family Burkholderiaceae; genus Burkholderia; species Burkholderia sp. BE12. The sequence goes on from NZ_PREY01000032.1 coordinate 22,294, forward strand.
GGTGTTCAGCGCCGCGCCGCTGCAGCGCGCCGGGCAACCGCCATCGGGCTACATCTACGTGGTGTTGCTCGGCGAGGCGCACGACCGGCTCGCCGCGCGCGTCGACGCCGGCAACGTGCTGCGCACGACGCTGTGGTCGATGGCGATCGTCGCGCTGCTCGGCCTGCTCGCGGGCCTCGTCGCATTCAGCTTCATCACGCGCCCGCTGCGCCGGCTGACGGCCGCGATGCGCGGCTTCGACGCGAACGGTGCACCCGGCGCGCCCGACACGCCGCCGCCGGTGCTGCGCTTGCCGCCGAGCCGTCGCGGCGACGACATCGCGGTGCTCGAATCCGCGTTCGCGCAGATGGCCGACCGGATCGGCGACCAGTGGCGCGCATTGACGCGCCAGGACCAGCAGCGGCGCGAACTGATCACGAACATCTCGCACGACCTGCGCACGCCGCTCACGTCGCTGCACGGTTATCTGGAGACGCTGTCACTGAAGGCCGACACGCTGGCCGAGCCCGAACGGCGGCGCTACCTGTCGATCGCGCTCGCGCAGAGCGCGAAGGTCGGGCGGCTCGCGCAGGCGCTGTTCGAGCTCGCGCGGCTCGAATCGGGCGGCGTGCAGGCCGAGCGCGAGCCGTTCTCGCTCGTCGATCTCGTGCAGGACGTGTTCCAGAAATTCGAGCTGGCCGCGCAGTCGCGCGGCGTCGCGCTGCATGCGCGGATGCCGCCGCGCGTGCCGGCCGTGTCGGCCGATCTCGGGATGATCGAGCGGGTGCTGACCAACCTGCTCGACAACGCGCTGCGGCACACGCCTTCGCACGGCGAGGTCGAGATCGCGCTGGAGCCGCAGGGCGACCGCGTGGTCGTGACCGTGTCGGATACCGGCGAAGGGATTCCGCCGGCGCGGCGCGAAGGGCTGTTCCAACGGCCGCAGCGGCCGATGAGCGGCGGCACGGCGACGAGCGGCGGGCTCGGCCTGTTGATCGTGCACCGGATGCTGGTGCTCAACGGCAGCGGCATCCGGCTCGTCGACCGGCCCGGGCGCGGCGCGGTGTTCGAGTTTGCGCTGACGGTTGCGTCGCCGGCGGCGGGCGACGCACGCTGAGCGCGGTCGGCGGCGTCAGCCGCCGCGCTTGCGCCGCACGTCGCTCGGCGTCGTGCCGGTCCAGCGCTTGAACGCGTGGCGGAATCCCACGGCATCGCTGAAGCCGAGCGTCAGCGCGATGTCCTCGGTGCTGAGCGTGGTCGTGCCGAGGTAGTCGATCGCGAGCGCCTTGCGCACGCTCGTCAGCAGTTCGCTGTACGACGTGCCTTCGGCTTCGAGCTTGCGGCGCAGCGTGCGCGAGGTCATGCACAGGATCCCGGCGATCGCGTCGATGTCCGGAAATTGTCCCGGCGTGCGGGTGAGCTCCTCGTAGACGCGTCGCGTGATGCCCGACTGGCTGCGCAATTCGTCGAGCAACCGCGCGCAGTGCGACGACACCTGCGCGGCCGTGATCGGATTCGCGAGCTGCGGCGCGCGCGTGAGCCATGCCGCCGGATAGCTGAGCACGTGATGCGGCTGGTCGAACGCGATCGGGCATTCGAGCGCGTCGGCCAGCAGCGCCCCGTGCGGCGGCCGCGGCTGCGCGAACTGCGCGCGCGCGGGCACACACCATCCGCCCATCACGTCCTTGATGATCGTCACGTGCAGCGCGAACTGCATGTCGATCAGGAAACGGTACAGCGGCTCGTCGAGATCGGGTAGCGCGACTTCGTGGCGGTCCGGAAACAGCCACGACGCGGTGTCGCCCTGTTCGACCCAGCGGATCGGCAGCATGCCGTTCGCGAGCCGGTGATATTTGACGGCCGAATCGAACGCGCGCGCGAGCGATTCCGAGCACAGCATCGCGTAGCCGTACATGCCGTAGCTCGACGCGCGCAGCAGGCGGCCGACGCGCACGCCGAGGTCGGGTCCGTCGTACCGGCCGACCGCGTTGCGCGCGGCCGTCAGGAACTGCAACGGCGACGTGAGCGTGAACGGATCCGCGACGTCGGCCGGCGCGAGGCCGGTGCCGGCGAGCACCGTCGCCGGGTCGAGGCCGGCTTGCGCGGCCACGTCGACCAGCACGGCCAGCTTGGCCGGCGTGAAGCGCTGCGCGCGCAACGCGTGGGCGGCTTCGGCGTCGGGCAGCCGGGGGGGACGGGCGTCCGTCGGTTTCAACAGCGCACTGCGCGACATGGCGGGATCCTGCGTCCGAATCGATATCGTTGACGGCCTGCAATTCTGCGCGGGAACGATCCCGTCCGCCACAGGGTTCACCCTGATGGGCTGACGGTACGGCCCGATCGGGCGGGCGTTCGCCGCGTGAAGCTACGTGGACGGGCGCATCCGCGTGTCCGTTTCGATCATGTTTTCGGCCGCCCGGATCATTTGCAAAGCGCGTCGCGCGGGCGATAGTCGCCGCTCAGGCGGCGGCCCGCGTCCTTCCGGCGTGCAGGCCTCCGTGCGAACGGCGCGCAGGCTGGCGTGCCGCCCCCAAGGAGTGAGACATGACGAAGAGACACTGGACCGGGTCGTACGGCTCGATCCCCGCCGAGATCGACGCCGATCGCCATCCTTCCGTCAGCGCGCTGCTGGACGACGCGATGCGCCGCTTCGCCGACCGTCCGGCGTTCCATGCGTTCGGCCGCACGCTCACCTATGCCGACGTCGAGCGCCTGTCGACCGCGCTGGCCGCGTATCTGCAGCAGGTCGTCGGCGTGCGTAAGGGCGATCGCGTGGCCGTGATGCTGCCCAACGTGCTGGCGTTTCCGGTCGTGTTCGTCGCCGTCGCGAAGATCGGCGCGATCCAGGTCAACGTGAATCCGCACTACACCGCGCGCGAGCTCGAGCATCAGCTCAACGACGCGGAAGTCGAGGCGGCGATCGTCTGCGGCGGGTCGATGGGCACGTTCGCGGAGGTGGTCGGCGGCACGCGCGTGCGCACCGTGCTGAGCGTGGGGCGCGAGGATCTCGGCGCCGTCGATGCGCCGGCGGGCACGTGCGACGCACTGCCGCCCGGTTCGACCGCGCTCGCGCACGCCATCGCCGCCGGCGAATCGCTCGCGTGCGAGCCGGTTGCGCTGCGCGGCGCGGACCTGCTGCTGCTGCAATACACCGGTGGCACGACCGGCTTGTCGAAGGGCGCGGCGCTGTCGCATCGCAACCTCGTCGCGAACGTCGCGCAGTTCGCGGCGATCGTGCCGGATGCGCGCCAGCCGGGCGAAGAGGTCGTCGTCACGGCGATCCCGCTGTATCACATCTTCGCGCTGACGGTGAACTTCCTGTCCTACTTCGCGATCGGCGCGCAGAACTGGCTCGTCGCGAATCCGCGCGACATGGACGGGTTCGTCGACGTGCTGAAGGCCGCGCGGCCCACGGTGTTCGTCGGCGTGAACACGCTGTACGCGGGGCTGGCCGGCCATCCGCGCCTGAAGGAGGTCGACTGGTCGCGGCTGAAGTTGTCGGCCGGCGGCGGGGCGGCGGTAATCGACGTGATCTCGGCACGCTGGAAGGCGGTGACGGGCAATTTCATCCGCGAGGGCTACGGGCTGTCGGAAACGTCGCCGGTCGTGTCGTTCAACCCGCAGTCGATCGACAGGTTCACGGGCACCACGGGCCTGCCGCTGCCGTCGACCGACGTGAAGCTGCTCGACGAGCAGGATCGCGAGGTGGCGATCGGCGAAGCGGGCGAGATCTGCGTGAAGGGGCCGCAGGTGATGAGCGGCTACTGGCGCAAACCGGACGCCAACGCGGCCGCGTTCACGGCGGACGGCTATTTCCGCACCGGCGACGTCGGCACGTTCGACGCGGCCGGCTTCCTGCGGATCGTCGACCGCAAGAAGGACATGATCATCGTGTCGGGCTTCAACGTGTATCCGAACGAGGTGGAAGCGGTGGCGACCGCGCTGCCGGGTGTTGCCGAATGCGCGTGCATCGGCGTGCCGGACCCGCGCACGGGCGAGGCCGTCAAGCTGTTCGTGGTGCTGGCGCCGGACGCCGACGTGACGGAAGCGCCGCTCGTCGCGCATTGCCGCGCGAGCCTGGCCGCGTACAAGGTGCCGAAGCTGGTTCGCTTCGTCGACCGGTTGCCGAAGTCGACGGTCGGCAAGATCCTGCGCCGGGAACTCAGCCGCGCCGACTGATGAGGGCGACGCGTCGCGCGGTCGCGGCTGCGCGGCCCGGTGCACCGAAGACCCGGAAGGTGGCGCGCGGCCCGCTCAAGTACAATGCGGTCGGTTCGATCGACGGGGACGTGATGACCGGCTCAGATTCACTTTCCGCCCGGCCCGGGCGTGCGCTGCCGTCGCCGAGCGCGACGGTGCCGATCTCGCTCGTCAACGGCTTTCTCGCGAGCGCGGGCGTGCAGCGCGACGTGGTCGAGCGCTACCTGCGCGGCGCCGGCATTCCGATCGAGCTGCTCGGCGAGCCGCACGCGCGCGTGACGGAGGAGCAGTTCTCGACGCTGTACCGCACGCTCGCGATCGATCTCGACGACGAGATGCCCGGCATTTTCTCGCGTCCGCTGCGCGGCGGCACGCTGAAGTATCTGTGCCTGAGCCTGCTCGATGCGCGCAACCTCGAAACGGCGCTGCATCGTTTCGGCCAATTCTTCCATATTCTGCTCGACGACTTCTTCGTCGAATCGAAGCGCGACGATCTCGTCGCGCAGGTGCTGCTGCGCCCGAACGACGCCATCGGGCCGATCGGTGCGCTCGGCCAGGAGCTGATGCTCAAGCTGGTGCACGGCGTGTGCTCGTGGCTGATCGGGCAGAAAATTCCGCTGCTGCAGATCGAGTTCGCGTGCCCGCGGCCGCGCCACGCGGTCGATCACCTGTACTTCTTCACCGGCTCCGTGCAGTTCGACCGCGAGCGCACGCTGATGCGCTTCAGCGCGGATTACCTCGGCGCGCCGATCCGGCAGAGCAAGCGCAACCTGGGCAAGTTTCTCTCTCGCGCGCCCGGCGACTGGATCTTCGAATCGTTCAGCGAACAGCTCGTGTGCCATCGCGTGCGGCAGTACCTGTCGGCGGCGCTGCCCGACCTGCCCGTGATCGACCAGGCGGCCGAGCACCTGCATTGTTCGGTGCGCACGCTGAGCCGCCATCTCGCGGCCGAAGGGACGACGTTCCAGGTGCTCAAGGACGAACTGCGGCGCGACATCGCGATCCAGCGGCTGACCGATACGCCCGACACGATCGCGGCGATCGGCGCCGACATCGGCTTCGACGATCCGAGCGCGTTTCATCGCGCGTTCCGGCACTGGACGGGGAGTACGCCGGGGACGTATCGGCGGCGCGCGTAGCGCGCGGCGCGTGCCGTCGTCGTTTCGAAGACGGTTCCCATGGCTGGCTCCCATCGGCGGTTCCCATAACCGGCTCCCTTCGCGATGGAAGCGAATCGCGGAATCTCCGAAGCGGCGACCCGCCCTGCGATGCGGACGCGGAATAAATCCGTGATTCGCGTGTTGTCGATAGATCTGCCATCGACACTGTTCCAGGAACGAAATGCGCTCATACACCGATACGCTGGATGCTTCCGTCGCCGCGTGGCACGAATCGATCGATGCGTTTTGCCGCTTGCAGGACGTGGGTTCCGTGACGACGGGCGTGCACGGAACGAAGTCGATCTACAGTGGCGCGCCCGTGCCCGTACTCAATGCGGTGATCGGCATGACGCGCGAGCCCGACGTCGAGGAGATCAGGCGCTTTGCCGAATCGTTCAGGGATTGCGAATTGCCGTGGAGTATCCAGACACGCGCCGTCGGCACGCAAGCCGCGGCAATTCGACGAATCGCGGGCGAATACGGTCTGACGCAATGCGTCGCGCTGCCGTTCATGACGAAGCGGCTGGATGGCGCCGCTGCACCGGCAGCCGGCGATGGCCGTGTGGTCGTGCGTCAGGTGGAGGCAGCGGACAGCGAACGGTACAACAGCACGCTTGCCGCGGGCTACGAGGCGCCGGGCCCGGTGTTTCGACGGCTGAGCGCACCGGCGGTTCTGGAGTCGGACGGGATGATGGGCTTTCTGGTGGAATGGGCCGGCATTCCGGTTGCGACATCATTCGGTGTCCTGCGCAACGATCAGGTTGGGGTATTCAATGTGTCGACCGTTCCCGCGTATCGGCGACGAGGCTACGCGCGAGCGGCGACCCAGGCGGTATTGAACGCCGCGGTCGCCAAAGGCGCGCATACCGCGTTTCTGCATTGCACGCCGGCGGGGCACCACGTGTACGAGTCGATGGGCTTTGCCGCCGGCGAGGCGTGGCAGGTGTACGTCGGCTAGTGACAGCGGGGGGCGAATATTCGACGAAGAACATTCAAAGCGATCGGGCTTTGGTCTCCGGTAACAGGAGAACCGCCAGCAGCACCACGCCATAGGCCGCCCCTGAAAAGATCGCGATGGCCATCGCCAGCCCGATCGAGTGGCTCAACATCCCGACCAGACTCGGAAACAAGGCGCCGATTCCGCGGCCGAAGTTATAGGTGAAGCTCTGGGCATTCGCGCGGAAGCCCGACGGAAACAATTCCGTCAGGTACGCACCGACCCCGCTGAAGATGCCGCACGAGGAAAATCCCAGGGGAAACCCGAGCCAGAGCATCTGCGCGTTGGACAGCGGAAGCGTCAGGTACAGGCATACCGATACGAGCGACAGCGCCGAAAACAACATGAAGTTGCGGCGCCGCCCCCAATAGTCGGAAAGGTACGCGCCGACGACGTAGCCGCAAAACGACCCCACGATGATCACGAACAGATAAGCGCCCGTGTTGAGCACGGAAAGATGCCGCTCGATCTTGAGGAAGGTCGGCAGCCAGATGGACATCGCATAGAAGCCGCCCTGGATGCCGGTGCAGAGCAGTGCGGCCAGTACCGTGCGCCGCAACTGCGAACGGGAGAAGATGACCCATGCCGAGGGCCGGCCGGCGCCTTGTTGCCGGGTGGCGGCCGCGTGCGCGAACACGTCGGGTTCCGGCACATTCCTGCGGATGTACAGGACGAGCAACGCGGGCAGGATCCCCACCCAGAAAAGGCTGCGCCAGGCGAGCGTCTCGGGCAGCACGGAAAACGCGATGCTGTAGAGAATCGCCGCGATACCCCACCCGACGGCCCAGCCGCTCTGCACCAGGCCGACCACCTTGCCGCGATGGGCGGGCGAGACGATCTCGCCGATCAGCACGGCGCCGACGGCCCATTCGCCGCCGAAGCCGAGCCCTTGCAACGCGCGCAGGACGAAGATCTGCTCGAAATTCCCTGCGAAGCCAATCGCGAGCGTACAGACCGAGAACCACAGGATGGTCCCTTGCAGGACCTTGACCCGCCCGTATCGATCCGCCAGGATGCCGGCGATCCATCCGCCGATCGACGAGAAAATCAGCGTCACGGTGCCCAGCAGGCCTGCCTTGCCGCGATCGAGCCCCCAGAGGTCGATCAGCGAAGCCAGCACGAAGCTGAACACCATGAAATCGAATGCATCGGTTACCCACCCGGCGAACGACGCGTTGAACGTGCGCCTGCCCGCAGGACCGAGTTCCGCATACCAGGACGGGCCGGATACCGCGGGTTGCGACACCTGCTCGACATTTCTCGTTGACGTCATCGTGCTGTCCGGGAGTAGAAACGGCCTTGTCAAAGCCGCGCGGGCGAGCGTCGGGCCGCCAGCGCCCGACGGACGACGTCCGGTGACGCGGGGGCTTCGCGGATGCGCACGCCGATCGCGTCATGGATCGCATTCAGGATGGCCGCGGCCGTCGGGACCAGCGCCGGCTCGCCGATGCCTTTTGCTCCGTAGGGGCCGACGGTCGTCGGTGCTTCGACGAAAATCGACTGCACCTCCGGCATGTCGTGCACCGTCGGAATCATGTAGTCGTGCAGATTGTTGTATTGCCCGGGGTGATATTTCTCCATCAGCGCCATGCCGACGCCTTGTGCCACCGCGCCTTCGATCTGCCCTTCGAGCAGCGTCGGATTGACCATCCTGCCGACGTCGTGTGCCGCCACGACCTTGAGTACCCGAACGCGCCCGCTCTCGCAGTCCACCACGACTTCCGCAATTTGCGCGCCGAACGCGTAGGCCGCGTAGGCGATGCCTTGCCCCGCCGCATCGAGCGATGTCGTCGGCGGATCGAAGCTTTCCTCTGCCGCGACGACGTAGCCGTGCGCATCGACGGGCAGGGTCCGGAGATCCAGTGCGACGCCGTCGACGGCGATCCCGCGCGTATCGGACGAAATCCGTGCATCGGGCGCCGCGGCTGCCAGCGCGAGCAGCCGGTGGCGCAGCGTCGTGCCGGCGAGAAAGGCAGCCCGACCGGTGACCATGGTCTGGCGTGACGCCGAAGTACGGCCGCAATCCGGCGTCAGCGCGGTGTCCGGACCGACGATCCGCAGGCGATCGACCGGCACGCCTAGCGCATCGGCCGCGATTTGCGGAATGACCGTGTTCGAACCCTGACCGGCATCCACCGCACCCTGATGCAACACGATCGTGCCGTCGGGACGAATACCGAAGCGGACGGTCGACGGATTCGGCAACGCGGTGTTGCCGCAACCATAGAAGAACGCGGCCAGGCCGACGCCGTGGCGAAGGGGGCCCGGCGATGCGCCATTCAGCGCGGCGACACGGGCTTGCGCTTCACGCCAGGCCGGCCGCAGCGCATCGAGGCACGCGACGAGGCCCACGCTATCGTCCAGGATTTGCCCCGTCGGCAGCAGGTCCCCGGGCCGCAGCGCGTTCATTGCACGAAACTCGAGCGGATCGATGCCCGTCTTGAGCGCCAGCTCGTCGACGAGTTGTTCCTGCGACATCGTCGTTTGCGGGACGCCAAAGCCGCGGAACGCGCCCGCGGGCGTGACGTGCGTATGAATCGCACGCGAGTGCGCCGTGTAGTGGGGAATGACGTACGGGCCGCCAGCATGCACCGGCACGCGATTGGCGACGGCGGTGCCCCACGAAGCGTACGCGCCGGTATTGAAGTCGCCGTCGAACGTCACGGCACACAGTCGGCCATCGGCATCGGCAGCCATGCTGGACGTCATTCGACCGGGATGGCGCTTGGTCGACGTGGCCATCGATTCCTCGCGCGAGAACACCATCGCAACCGGCCTGTCGAGATGCCAGGCCGCGATCGCGAGCAACGGCTGGACCGTCATGTCGAGCTTGCCGCCGAAGCCGCCGCCGACCGCGGTTGCCACGACGCGCACCTGCTCCGGCGGGACGGCGAGAATGCGGGCGAGATCGCCGCGATGCGGATGGGGTGCCTGCGTGGACGAATGGATTTCAATGGTGTCGCCCACGCGTCGTGCCCAGCCGGCCTCGGGCTCGAGGTACGCATGCTCGACGAAACTGGATTCGAACGTTGCGCTGACGACGTACGGGGCGCCCTGCATCGCACGTTCCGCGTCGCCGCGGCGCACGAGCCCCTCGATCAGCACATTGCCGGGACGATCGGCGTGCAGTTGCGGGCTGTCGTCCAGCACGGCGTCGACGATCGCGAGCACCGGGCTCAGCGGTTCCCATGTGACGGGGAAGCGGCTCAGGTCGAGCGCCGCGATGGCATCGCGCTCGCCGACCACCAGTGCAACCGCCTCGAGATGGTGTCGCGTCTCCGTTTCCGGAAGGACGGGCTGGTCCGCGTACGGCGTGGCGACACCGTGCAGATTCATGCCGGGCACGTCGGCGTGGGTCAGCACGCGCCGCACGCCCGGATGGGCTGCGACAAATGCGTCGAGGTCGCCGAACGCGAAACGAGCGCGGTGATGAGGGCAACGGACCGCGCGCAGGAACAGGCTGTCGGCCGGATAGTCGTCAGCGCCGAAACGCTGGCTTCCATCGACCTTTTCGGGCCCGTCGAGGCGCGTCAGCGGTACGCCGACGGACGGCCCTTCGGACGGGGCAACCGTACAGCGCCGCGTGGCAGCACCGCACCCGACCTCCGTCACGGCGTCGACGATCTTCCGGTAGCCCGTGCATCGGCACAGCACGCCATCGATGGCGGCCCGCGCACTGGCGCGGTCGGTCACGCGGCCGGCGTCGATGGCCGCCGCCGCGGCCGTCAGCATGCCCGGCGTGCAAAATCCGCATTGCACCGCCTGATGCGCGAGAAAGGTCTGCTGCAGGCGGCTGCCGCATCGGGTGCCGTCGGCCAGCCCTTCGACGGTGACGACGCGGCGCCCCGCGACCTGCCCCAACGGAATCAGGCAGGCATAACGTGCGTCGCCATCGACGATCACGGTGCAGCTTCCGCAATCGCCCTGGCGGCAGCCTTCCTTGGTCCCGAACTGCCGCAAGTCCGCGCGCAGGTAGTCGACCAGCCGCTGCGACTGGTCCGGCGGCAGGCGCAGCCGCGTGCCGTTGAGTTCGAACCAGTCGAGTGGCGGCGAAACCGGCGCGCTGTCGCTTGCGGTGATTTCGCGAACGTCGGCGAGCTCGTCAAGCAAGGGATGCGCCACGTGCGTTCTCCTCGATGCAGCTTCTGAAAGCGCGCGCCACGGCCAGCCGCGCGAGATGAATGCGATGCAATGCCGTCGCACGGCAGTCGTCGAGCGGGGACAGCTCCGCAAGCGGCGCCGCTTCGATCACGCCGGCCAGCTCTTCGCGCCGCCGGCCCGACAGCGCCGCCTCGAGCATCGGCATCCGCCGTGCAACGTCGGATGCGCCGCCCACGGCAATGGCCGCCGCTTCTACCGTGCCGCCCGCGGACACGCGCAGATGCGCGGCGGCCGACACGACGGCGATCGCTGCGCCGTCGCGATTCGTGCATTTGACGAACGACGTCCGATCCGGCGCGCGCGGCAGCGCAAACAGCACGGCAACCAGCAGTTCGTCCGCGTGCAGCGCGGTCCTGCGGCTGCCGGCCAAGAACTCGGCCAATGGCAAACGGCGCACGCCCCGCGTGCTCGCCAGTTCGACGCGTGCGTCGAGTGCCAGCAGCGGCGGGATGCCGTCCGCCACCGCGGAGGCATGGCACACGTTCCCGCCGATGCTGCCCTGGACGCGAATTTGCCGGGGCCCGACGGAAGCGGCAGCTTCCGTGAGCGCCGCGGGCAACCAGGCTGTCCGGGCGATGGCCTCCCAGGTGCTCGCCGCGCCGATACGGGCAATGCCGTCGCGCTGCTCGATGCCGCGCAATGCGTCGATGCGGCTGATATCCACCCATGCCGATCTGGCGGGCACCAGCCCGATATCCGCAAAGGCATCGGTTGCTCCGCAGACGATGCGCGGCCGCGGGTGCTCCGCGAGCCGGCCGAGCACTTCGTCGATGGTGTTGGCGCGAAGATAGTTCATCGCAAGGGTGCGTGCATCTTCATGGTCACGATGGTCGATATTGGCACCGGCGCGCGCTCAGCCGCCCGCCGACGCATCCTTGCGGACAACCCGCAGCACGCTGTCGATCACGAACGACTCCCAATGACGCACGGCATGCGGCGCATCCAGTTCCTCCCCGAGGAACACGGACAACGTGTAACGGTTCGACGTATAAAAATACGCCGTCGAGATGATCAGCAGGAACACGTCGCGCGCATTCAGGTCGTCACGAAACAGGCCTTGTTCGACGCCGCTGGCGAGAATCTTCGCGATGGTCTGCACCGCATGCGACGAGTATTCGCCCCGACGCTCCAGCTTGGACACGTGCTTGCCCTTGTGCAGGTTCTCCGTGTTGAGCAGCGTGATGAAATCGGGATTGCGCCAATAATAGTCCAGCTTGAAACGAATCACGGATTTGAGCGCTTCCACGGGATCCGCAGGATCGGGCGTCAGCTTGAGTTCCGACTCGTCCATCCGCCGATAGATGCCTTCGAGCACCGCGACGAACAGGCCCTCCTTGCTCCCGTAGTAGTAGTAGATCATCCGGTCATAGGACTTCGCCAGCCTGGAAATCCTTTCCACGCTGCCACCTTCGTAGCCGTAGCGCGCGAAGACCTTCGTCGCTGCACGAAGGATCTTGTCGCGGGTTTCCTGCGCCGCTGCTTCCCGGACGCCGGTTCCACGCACCGGCTTGCTTTTTGCTGCCTGGGCCATACTGCTCCTATGGCGGCCGACAACCTGGCCTTTGCCGCCTCAAAAAACTTCCAATAGCAGGCTTCCTCGACTTTCGTACAGGGAACGCTACATGAACTATGGATTCTACGGAACTCTCTTCGTGACTGCAACAAAACATAAAATCGCCATAAATTCAAAGACTTACTTTTGATGTTGTCTACCGTCCGGTCACTCGGGCGAGCCAGTCTTTCACCGCTTGCAGTTTTTATTTCCGGAAAGTGCTGCTACCATTCGTTTGTGGAGTACTCACTACATGAAACGCCGATTCCAGGTTGTCTTGGGCCGCTGTCCGGTAAGCAGGAGATAGACGAATGAACAACGAACTCGACGATCCCTGCAGCGCTTTCGCTGCGCGGAGTATCTGGAAATCGCCTTCCGACGCGAGCAATCCTGAAATGATCCCGGTCTTCGGCGGAGGTGCGTCTCAATCGCTGCTCGATCTGGACATGCACGCGTTGCGACATGTTTCCCGTGCGACGGCGAACGAGGTCGCACCGGCGGCGCGCATTGGAAAATTGCTCGAGGCCGCGATGCAGGGCGCGGCGGCGACCTGGGGACTGATTGCGGTCATGCGCGACGGCGGCTGGGAGGGTGCCGCCGAGGCGACGGCATCGGGTGCGCCGAACGTCGACGTGGAACGGCTGCCGATCGATCGGCTTCCGGCCTCCATCCTGGCGGCTGCCGTCCATCTGCGCAATGGACTGGTGCTGCACGACGCCCGTGCCGCCGATCAATGGCGCATGGACGACTATGTGCGCCGTCGCAAGCCGCGCGCCGTGATCTGCGTGCCGATCCGGTGCAACGGCGCATTGACCGGCGCGTTGTATCTGGAACACGGTGACGCGCCAGGCGTCTTCACGCCGGCGAACGCCGCGTTGGTCGAGATCATTGCACTGCATGCCGGGTTCGCGCTGGAGAACATTCGTCTTCGCGACGAGCTGGCCGCGCTGCACGCCCGCCTGGGCAGCACCGAAGCACGGATGCACGACACGCTGTCCCAGATGGATCGCGTCGATCGGCTGAAAGCCTATGGGGAGCTGGCGGCGTCGATCGTGCATGAAGTCGCCCAACCCGTCACGGCAATAGACACATCGGCGCGCGCCGGGCTGAAGTGGCTCGACCGCAGTGCCCCGAATATCGATGCCGCCCGCGAGATGCTCGCCCACATCTGTGCATGCGCCGTGCGTGCGCGAACCATCATCAGCGCGCTGCGCGCGAGGGCGCGGCACGCAGCGCCCGTCTTCACCGTGTTCGATCTCGCCGATGCGCTCCGCGAGGCGGCCGAATTCGTGGAAAGCACGCTGGACGCGATGAAGGTGAGCCTGCGCGTCGAAGGGTTCTCGTCCCCGATGCCGATGCGCGGCGAACGCGTGCAATTGCAGCAGACCGTCATCAGCTTGCTGATGAACGGCGCGGAAGCCATGCTTGGCATTCCAGAGGATGAACGAGTGCTCGTGCTGACATGCGAATCGGCCTCCAACCTCCTGCGCATCCGCGTCGACGATTGCGGCGACGGCCTCGATCCGCAGTTGGCGGAGCGCATCTTCGAACCGCTGTTCACGACCAAGCCGCATGGCATGGGCATGGGCCTTTTCATCTGCAAGTCCATCGTGGATGCGCACCACGGTCAACTGGAGCTGACGCCGCGCTCGGAAGGCGGTACTCGGGCAACGGTGACGTTGCCGCTCTTTTCGATGTGACGCACACGGGTTCCATCGCGAGCGGGCGATCAACGGGCGTGGCGGGATGGCGTGCGCATTCGGTAACGGATCGGGTGCCTATACGAACGTATGGGGCGACTTATCCCGACGCGTCATCCGGCTAGCTGCAGATTCAATGGATCGGGTCGGCACCGCGACTTATGCTCGTCCCACCGGTACACGAATCGCATTGACGACGGCTCGAGCGGCAGGTCGTCGAGTCGGATCGCGATGTGGCGGATATGTGATGCGTGTGCGTCGTGACGATGCAGACGACCGGAACGTGCGTGCTTCTCGATACCCGAAATCCAAGGAACCCATCATGAAACTCCGACGAATCGTTGCAAGCGGCGGCCTGGCCGTCGTCCTGACTGCCTGCTTGCATCTGCAGGCATTTGCCGATGAACGGCCCGATACGGCGGGCGCTGATGTCGCGGCGACCTCGACCACGGCGACTACGTCGGCCCAGTCCGCCGGCACGACGAAAAAGGCCGTGCGTGCAGCCAATCGCACATTCTCGCGCTCGGTTCAGAAAGTGCTGGCTCACACCAAAGGACTGGAAGGGAAGCCGATCACGGTATTCGGTAACGCTTCGACGGGGCGGGTGACGCTGGCAGGCCAGGTGGAAAGCGAAGACCAGGACCATCTGGCGGTCGAGGCGGCCAGAAAGGCTCGCGGCGTTACGTCGGTGAACAGCCGGATCACGCTGCGACCGCAAGGCGGAGCCTGAGCGCCGGGCGGGCGCACTGCCGGGCCGGATGGCATGGTATCGGTGACCTGCGTGCGCTCGCTTTCACATGACCGATCCGATTGGCTGGGAGAAGTGGCGATGGCGACAGTGCCTGAAGCGGACATCGTGGTTCGCACTTTGATCAATGTCCTCGATCCTTCGCTGGAACAACGCGATGTCTGCTTGCGAGCGCAGCGCGCGCGATACAAGTCGCGACGCTTCGGTGTGCGTCAATGCGACGAACCCGAGGTGCTCGCGCGGACCGAACCGCTTTCCAGCATAGCGGTGACGGAATGCCTTTCGCTATCCATGATCAGCGTGTCATGGAGCGACTCGTGTTCGGGGCGGTATACCGAGCAAATCTGGTGCAGGAGCCGCGCGCGCGTCCCGTCGGTCTGCGTACTGACCGGACGTGCAATACGGCGCGGCGATCCCGTGTTCCGTCCGCGTGCGAGCGATATCTGCCTGCCCTCCAACCGTCAGCGGATGATTCTCGCCGCGACCGTTCAACCATGCGACGGCGGGTCTGCACCCGATACGATCTAGCGGTACGCGCGAATCGGTCATGCATTCGCGGGTGTGGTGCGAGCCGGGCCTAAGGCGACGGGACCGTCACGACGATCAGTGCCGCACCGTGAAGACGTTCGGCCAGATCGAAGTGAACGGGACGCTCGCGCCACCAGCGCGCGAATCCGCTGCGGGCGCAATGCCCGACGACGACCAGGTCCGGACGGGTCGTCACCGCATGTGCCGCGATGGCGTCGGCCGGGCGTCCGAACCGCACGTAGCCGCGCGCGGCGATACCATCGTCCGCCAGTGCGCCGATCGCCCGTTGAAGCTCGTGACGCGCGAATTCCTCGATGCGGTGGTGGGCGAGATCGCCGAGCATTCCGGCCGCCTGCGCATTCGCGGTCACGGGGTCGACAACGGCCACGACGTCGACCTCCGCCGACAATGCGCGCGACAGCGCCGCACACCGCACGAGTGCGGCCTTTGCCTCATCGGTCCCGTCATAGACGAGCAGCATTCTGGAAAGCGATGACATGTGTTTCGCGTGGGTTGTGGGAATGAACGCGTCCGTGGCGAGCACCGGCATGCGTGGCGCGTGCCCGGATACTTCCGCCGCAGCGGACGCGGTTGTCTACACTGAACACGCAAGGCATCCCGTTTATTCCAGCGTCGTTCGAATGTCAGCCGCAGGTTTCGGTGTCGACGCAATTTTCCGTCGGCATGCGCGATTCGCGGGGCTCGTCGAACGCCACGCGGATCGCTTTGCGCGCGCGGGATATTCGGCTCATGATCGTGCCGACGGGTATATCGAGCGTATCGGCTGCTTCCTGATAGCTGAACCCGTCGATGCTGACCAGCAGCAACGCGATGCGTTGGGGTTCCGGTAACCGTGCCACGGCATCGATGATCTGCCGGACGGCCAGGCCGGTTTCGGACGTGGAGCGCGGATCGGCGACCGTTTCCATCAAGGCGTCGTTCCAGTCGAGCAGCAGGCGGTCGCGATGATTGCGTTGGCGCAATTCATTGAGCCATATCGAATGGATGATCGAGAAGACCCAACTCAATGGCGACGTATCGGAGCGCAGTTGATGAGCCCGCTCGAGCGCGCGAACGCAGGCACGCTGAACGAGTTCTTCTGCATCGTACCGATTCCCGGTTATGCGCATGGCGAACGACCGAAGGCGTGGCAGCATGTCGGGAAGCATCATTGAAAGTTCGGTTTGCTTCATGGGCTACTCGAGTCCGGCACGGGATCCCGGCTGCGCATCACGCGACGCGTCGACCTGCGGCACGCGCGGAATGGATCCCTTGGGAAAAGAATGTTCAGATGCGGCGGTTGGACCGACGACGTGGGTCGTTACGATCCGGGCAACCGTGCGATTTCTGTACCGACGTATTGGAACGTCGCAACGTATCGGGCTTATTTCGTCGGACGGGGTGAATGCAACGTCATGTACCTGCGACGCGTCCGGATACATGGAGAGACAATCGAAGGCTCGATATGGACGACGGCTTGCAAGCGCAGCGTCGTGACTCGACAGCGGTTCCCGTCATCGACGGGCACGATTGCGGGACGGCGGAGTTCGCGTGGCGGGATGGATCGCCGACGGCGGCGCAACTGCGCGGCATGCTCGAATATCGACGGGGCGGGTCGCCATCGGGTGACCGGTTGCCTCGATGCAGGGCTGGCGGCCAATGATTCGGGCAGCAGGTTGCACCTGTCGTGCAGGATGCGTGGAATCGGCGCGCGGGCGCGACACGGCGAACGTCTGGATGGAATCCAGGCCAGACGATTCGCCGGGCGGCCGGCCGCGCTGCACTCGAATCACTCGTCCGTCGGGCGGCCGTGCGGATCGAAACAAATGAACATTGGAACGGGACCGTATGCAGGGGCGGTCAGGGCGCTGCGGGCGTGCCGACATTGCACCGCCAGGGCCAGACCTGATAAAGAGGCCGGTGTTCAATGGCCGGAATACAGCTTCCTCAGTGCGTCGAGCTCGCCGCTCTGCCGCGCCCGCTCGAGTTCCTGGCGTACTTCCGTACGCGTCTTCGCCATCGGCGCCATGGCGACCGGTGCCCACTGATTGGTGGCCTGGGCATCGTGATTTCCCGTGATCGAATCCGCGGGGGTTGCCGCATAGACCGAGGCCGTCATCGCGAGCGCGGCGAACGCGAAGGTGATCTTGAATGTATTCATGTCGGAATCCTTAAAATAGATCGATCGGAAATTACGCACGGCATCTGATGAAGTCGGGAGCACGCATGAGCCAGCCGCGTGATGGTTCGTCGCCAGATTCCGTCGTGTGTGTATTGGGCGCCGGGAAGGTATCTCGCATGTGTCCGGGGCGCGGCATTTTGCAATGCCGTGTATCCGTCCATCGGCGGGATACATTCGGATACGAAATCGCCCGTCGTCGCGGGGCGCGAGCCGGCTTCGACGGCCGGCGCGCCACCGGTCGGTCGTGCTGCTCGCGTGTGCTGCCGGCCGTTCGGGAGGAATTGGGCGCCGCGCTCGTTTTTGCGTTTGGCGCGACAGGTGCTGAGCCCGGGAGAGGGAACGTCTCCGTCGGTGAAATCTCGGTCCGCTTTCACGCCGGTTCCGATCTGACAACAACGGCTGTACGTGTCGTCGAAGCGACGAAACGGGGACGACAGTCGATTCGGACGATGCACCGCCGGAAGCGGACCGATTCGAACGGGTGGGCTCGACTGTCGGGGCCGGCGCCGGAGGCGCGTGACCCCGGGTCGTGCCGAACCGGGGCCCGTTGTTGCGTTGGCGAATTCGGGCTGGAATAATCGGGCGGCTCACGTGTTTTCAGTGGTGCCGGCAGAAGGTCGTTGCGATCGGTGGGGGGCGGCAACGACCGAGTGGAGTCGACGTTGGGGAACCGGCCATGGCATGCGCCGCGGCTGCGTGTCCGGCCGAACGGATGCGGCCGGGTATCCCGCTCCGAGCCGGCGCACAGGTACCGACATGTCGCGTACCGCGCCGCCGTGCCAGCGGCGTCCGGGTTCATGCCTGCCACCGTTTCCTTACTGCATCCGCATGATCGAACTTTCGACACGACGCTTGATTGAGCTTTGCCCAGGGCCGCCACGGCTGCAACGTGCGATCGACGACAATGCGCCGTCCGTCCTGATCACCGGACACGGTGCGGCGGCACCGTCGGTCGCCGCGGCGATGCAACGCGAATATGCGTTGCGCGCGGTGCTGCGCGATGGCTGGTCCGCGGTTCCGCAAGCAATCGTGTCGCACGGCGGCGGAGCCGTGCTCGTCCTGGCCGATCCGGGTGGGGAGCCGCTGTCCGTTGCCGGTGCACCGCAGGAAGGGCCGGCCGCGTTCCTGCGGCTCGCGATTGCGCTTGCGACGACGGTGGGCGCAATGCATGCGGCCGGGGTCGTGCATCGCGCACTTGCGCCGCATCGCTTCCTGGTGGATGACGACGGCCGTGCGTTCCTGACGGGCTTCGGCCATGCCGTCTGCCCCGGTGCGATCTACCCGTTGCGCGACGCCGAGCTCGATTGGAACGTCGCGAATTTCGTCTACATGGCGCCCGAACTCGGCGCAGGCATGAACACAAGTGTCGACGCTCGGGCCGACCTCTACTCGCTCGGGTGCATTCTCTACGAGCGACTGGTCGGGGTGCCGCCGTTTGACGCGATCGATGCCGCCGCACTCGTGCATGCGCACGCCATGCATTCGGCGCGGGCGCCTCACGAGCGTGCCGGGCACGTACCCGAGCAGATCTCGCGGATCGTCATGAAGCTGCTCGAAAAAGCCCCGGAGCAACGCTACGGCACCGCCGCGGCGCTCGTCGCCGATCTGCGGCGATGCGAACGGCGCCGTCGCCGCGATGAGACTGCTGCTCAAGCCCGTTTACCCGATGTGCGGGGCGCCGGGCAGCGCTCGGAGGCGCTGGCCGAGGTGCGGCAACGGCAGGCCGCGCATGCCGGGGGTTTCGATGGGGCGGGCATTCTCACCGGGAATCGTTTGCACGAACTGGACGTCCGGGCGGTGCTGCGCATCTCGAATGCGCTGGCGAGCGACATCGTCCCGGCGCGCCTCGTGGAGACGCTGTTGCGCACGACGCTCGAAAGTGCCGGGGCCGAATACGGCGCGCTCGCGGTGCTGCGCGAGGGTGCATGGCATGTGCCGGCGCGCGCGGACGTGGTCGACGGTACGATCGTCGTGACGCAGGCGGCCGAGCCTTTCACGGCGGACGTGCTGCCCGTGTCTCTCGTGCAGGCGGTGGCGCGTACGCAGGAGGGCGCGGTGCTCGACGATGCGTCCGAATCGCCGGCCCACGCACAGGATGCGTACGTTCGGCGCAAGCGCCCCCGGTCGGTGATGTGCGTGCCGCTGATGCGTTATGCGACGCTCGTCGGTGTTCTGTACCTGGAAAACAATCTGGCGGCGCGAATGTTTACCGCGGCCAACGCAGCCCTGGTGGAAGTGATCGCGTCGCAGGCCGCGTTCGCGCTCGAGAATGCACGGCTCTACGAGGAACTGGTCGAGCAGAACCGTCAGCGCGCACATGCCGAGGAACAGCTGCGGGCCGCACTTGCCAGCCTCGAGCGCGCCAGCCGCCTGGAAGCGATGGGCGAGCTCGTCGCGTCGATCGTTCATGAAGTCTCGCAGCCGATTGCCGCCGTCGATACGTCGGCGAGCGCGGCATTGCGTTGGCTGAGCCGGGAGCCGCCGGACGTGGGCGAGGCGCGGGAAATGCTCGTGCATATCAACCGGGGGGCGGCGCGAGCCAAGAGCATCATCCAGGCCTTGCGCGCAAAGGCGTGCAAGGCCGAGCCGCAGTTCGCGACGGTCGATCTCAACGAGGCCGTCCAAGAGGCAGCGGTGCTCGTCGCGCGGCAACTCGACGCGCTCGATGTCGTGTTGGATCTGCGCGTCCAGGACAGCCCCGTCTATGTTCATGGCGACCGGATCCAGCTCCAGCAGGTCGTGATCAATCTGCTCACGAACGGTGCTGAAGCGATGGCGGGGCTCGCGACGGTGCGTTGCCTGTCGCTTGCTTGCGAAGCGGACGGCGTTGACAGCGCACGCGTGACTGTAGAGGATCTCGGCAGCGGTATTGCGCCGGATATTGCAGACCGGCTGCTCGAACCGCTCTTTACGACCAAGGAGAACGGGATGGGCATGGGCCTCGCCATCTCGCATTCCATCGTCGATGCACACGGCGGGACGTTGACGTTGTCGACCCGCGACGGCACCGGTACGCGCGCAATCATCATGCTGCCGCGGGCCGATCCATGACCGGGTCGTCCGCCGGCGCGCGGCGCGGCGGACCGACCGGTTCTTCGAGATGTCTTTGAGCCGCCACGCGGCCATCCCTGCAAATTCACCAGTGAATACTTCGATGCCCGAAACCAGAATGCCTTATTCGGATCCTTCATCTGCGGATCGGAACGGTCGTGTCGTCTACGTCGTCGACGACGACGAGTTCATTCGTGCCGCGCTGATCAGCCTGCTGCGATCGATTGACCTGGACGTTCGCGCATTTGCGTCGACCGAAGCATTTCTCGCGGCGCCGAAGGGCGCCGGACCGTCGTGCCTCGTGCTCGACGTCAGGCTGCGCGGGCAGAGCGGGATTGCATTCCAGAAGTCGCTGGTCGAGAACGGCGGTCCGCAGATGCCGATCATCTTCATCTCGGCGCACGGTGATATCGCGATGACGGTGAAAGCAATGAAAGCCGGTGCGATGGATTTCCTGACGAAGCCGTTTCACGATCAGGAAATGATCGATGCGGTGATCGCAGCGCTCGATCGCGATGCGAAACGACTGGAGGCCGATCACTCGCTGCTCGATCTGCGCGCATGTTGGGAATCGCTGACGCCGCGAGAATGCGAGGTGCTGCAACACGTCGCGGCGGGCTTGATGAACAAGCAGGTCGCGGCGAACATGGGCATTGCCGAGATCACGGCCAAGATCCATCGCGGTCAGGCGATGCGCAAGATGAAGTGTCGCTCGGTCGCGGAACTGGTGCGCAAGATGAGTGCGCTCGGCATCGGGCAGCCCTCATGTTAGCGGCGGCACCGTTATCGAGGGAAAACCTACCCCATACGTAGATATGGTGACGGTGCGGCGGCGTGGCGGTATGCTGGCAACTCGGGCAGCCGTAGTCGGGACGGTCCGGTCAGCTCACTCGCCATAAGCAGGGATGCCTTTTTCACTCTCAGCCACCGATCTCGTATCGATTGTCGACGACGACCCGTTCGTGCGCGCCGCCGCGAGAAGCTTCGTGCGTTCGCTCGGCGGGGAGGCGCACGAGTTTGCGTCCGGCCCGGCGTTCCTGGCTTCGGACGTGGCGTCGCGAACAGGCTGCCTGATCTGCGACATCCAGATGCCGGAGATGGACGGCCTCGAGGTGCTGGCCCGGATCGAAGCCCGCGGCCTGACCATTCCGACCGTGTTCGTCACGGCATTCGCCACTGCCCGCGAGCGCGAGCGCGTGCGGGCCAGCGCCGCGCTGTGTCTGCTCGAGAAGCCGATCGACGCGCAGGAGCTTCAGACGTGGCTCGCCCGCGCGCTCGGCTACGGCTGACCCGCCGCGGTTTGCCGCCGCGCCGACCTAAACCTTCGTAGGGGGTGGATGGCCGCTTGTTTGATGGTGCGAGCCCCCACCTGCGTGTTCTCATCGTTCCTGTACCGTCCGCCGTGGCGGCGACAGGAGAACGAAGATGGCGAACCTTCCTACCTTATCGTGCGGGGCCTTGTCCGAGTTCCGCATTGCGCGTCGCATCCGCAACGTCGCCCGCGTAGGGTTCCCGTATGTGCGCGAGTTCATCGTGTGGCCCGTCCGTCTTGTCGTCGCGGCCGGCGTGCTGCTCGTCGCGGAGCGCATGCATGACGCTCGTGCCATGCTGCCGAACGCGTTGCCTCCCGTGGCCGGCGGCAGTCTGCTGCTTGCAAGTGCGGCCGGTATCCTGTTTGCGCTGGCAGCGGTGCTGTGGCTGCGCACGCGGAGGCTGGACACGAGAATCCGGCAGCTCGCCGCGGCAATCGAGAATCATGGCGTCGAGGCGCTGCCCGATGCACTGGTCGAGCGCGGCGGCCCCTCGATCGCAAGGCTGACGCGCGCGATCAACGACGCGCATCGCCAGCAAGCGGAACGCGTGACGGAATTGCTGCATGTGCTGGCCGCGTACGCGCATGATCTGCGCACGCCATTGACGCGGATGATGCTGCGTAGCGGGATGCTGGACGATGGCGCGTTGCGTGACGCGATGGAGCGCGACCTTGCCGAGATGGGGGAACTGGTCGAAGCGAGCCTTGCCTGCGCACGACTTCAATGCAGCGTGGCGGAGCCGCCGCGGCGCGTCGACGCGGACGAGTTGCTCGGCGCGCTGGTCGGCAACTATCGCGACGCGGGCCTGACCGTCGGCCTCGACGGGCGGGTGGGCCGTCCGCTGGTCACTTGCCCGCACGCGCTGCGTCGCGTGCTCGTCAATCTGATCGACAATGCGCTGCGTTACGGCGGCGACGTCCGCCTGTGTGTCCGGGTCGAGGCAAGACGTGTGATGCTCAGCGTGGTGGATTCGGGGCCCGGCATTTTGCCGGCGGAGCTGGAGGCGGTGTTCGCGCCCTGGTATCGTGCGCCGCAGACAGCGGCGCGCGCGTCGGGATCGGGGTTGGGGCTGGCGATCGCGCGCCGTCTGACGCAGGCGATGCAAGGGGAATTGCAGTTGAACAATCGCAGTACCGGAGGCCTCGAAGCGAGAGTGACGTTGCCGCTCGCCGTCGCATGACGGCATGGGGAGATGATGGCGGCCGAAGAGGCCCGTCTTCATCGATGCGCAACGTCGGCCGCGTCGATAAATCGGCGCGCCATGGAATGACATGAACCGGTCAGGTGTTGTGAACAAGTAGCACGTCATCGGGTTGGCGCGCCGCCACTGAACCAGACCTCTTCCAGATGAATTCCATGGACTCGCCTCGGATTCCGGTTGTACCGCATCGTCCGCTGGCAGGCAGTGATCACCGAACGCTGGTACTCGCCGCGCTAGGCGGGGCACTGGAGTTTTACGATTTCGTGATTTATGTGTTTTTTGCGGCGGTGATCGGTCATCTGTTCTTCCCGCAGTCGATTCCGGACTGGCTGCGCCAGGTGCAGACATTCGGCGTGTTCGCGGCAGGCTATCTCGCGCGGCCGCTCGGAGGCGTGGTCATGGCGCACTTCGGCGATCTCGTCGGCCGCAAGCGCATGTTCACGATGAGCGTGATGCTGATGGCCTTGCCCACGCTGATGATGGGGCTGTTGCCGACCTATGAGTCACTTGGGGTGGCGGCACCCGTCCTGCTCCTGCTGTGCCGGGTGTTGCAAGGCGCCGCGGTGGGCGGCGAGGTGCCCGGGGCCTGGGTATTCGTCTCCGAACATGTGCCGTCGCGTCATGTCGGCTATGCCTGCGGTCTGCTGACGGGCGGTCTTACGTTCGGCATCCTGCTCGGCTCGCTGATCGCATCGGCGATCAACCATCATTATTCGCCCGCTGCAATCAGTGCCTATGCGTGGCGGATGCCTTTTGTCATCGGTGGCCTGTTCGGGATCTTGTCCGCGTTTCTGCGGCGCTGGCTCAATGAAACGCCCGTCTTCATCGAAATGAAGCAGAGCCGTTTGCTGGCCGGCGAAGTGCCGTTGAAAGCCGTGCTGCGCGATCACCGCCGGGCAGTGCTCGTCTCGATGATACTGACGTGGACGCTGACCGCGGCGATTGTCGTCGTGATCCTGATGACGCCGACGCTCGTGGCAAAACGCTTTCATATCGCGCCCGCGCTCGCGCTACAGGCGAATTCGGCGGCCACGCTCTGCCTGACGATCGGATGCGTGATCGCCGGTTCGGTGGCGGGGCGGATCGGCGCCGGTCGCACGATCTTCTTTGGCTGCCTGCTGCTCGGCGCATCGTATTTTCTGATGGTCACGCAACTCTCCACGAATCCGTCGTCGCTGCTGCCGCTCTACGCGGTATCCGGCTTCTTCGTCGGTGCGGTTGCGGCGATTCCGGTTGCGATGGTCAACGCGTTTCCGCCGATCGTGCGTTTTTCGGGCATCTCGTTTTCGTACAACGTCGCGTATGCCGTGTTCGGCGGTCTTACGCCGGTGTTCGTCTCGGTGATGCTGAAATCGAATCCGCAGGCGCCGGAAATTTATGTAGGCGTGCTGTGTATCGTTGGGGCGCTGGCAGGTCTCGCGTTGCGCCCCGTGCGCAAGCCTGTTATCAGCGTGAACGGGCCCTAGGCAGAGGCCGTTGCTGGCGCACCCAGCTTCGCACCGAAGAAATCGCCGAGCTTCGATACGGCGGCATCGACGTACGGCGCCTTGTCGTACAGGGCGACATGGGTGGCGCCTTCAACCCAGAACAGTTCCTTGGGTTCCTGCGCATTGGCGAAGGCGTCCGTCGACATCCACGACGTCACGGCCTCGGTGCCGACGATCATCAGCAACGGACGCGGTGCGATCAGGTCGATGAACCGGAATGCGTCGAAGTGTGCGATGCGATCCACACTGTTCCAGGTGAAGAACCTGGCCGAGCGCGGGTGATGCGCGCGCGGCGAGCAGTAGTACTCCCAGCCTTCGAACAGATGCAGGTTGCCCGTACGTGCCGGCTCTTCAGCCGGGAAAATCGGAAACCCACCCACGCCTTCGCCGTTGACCTCGGCAGTGCGCGCCGCTGCGGCGGCATCGAGCATGCGCTGGAAGATCGCGGGATCCTGCCGACCATCCGCGCCGAAGCGAAACTGCAGATTGATGTCCGCGGCGCTGACCGTCGCCACGGCCTTGATGCGATGGTCGGTGGCGGCGGCGGGAACGACATAGCCGCCAGATGCGCAGATGCCCAGCGCACCGATGCGGCTCGGATCGACGTCGTCGCGTGTCGTGAGGAATGAGACGGCGGCCTTGAAGTCCTCGACGCGGTGGGCGGGATCTTCGAGTCCGCGCGGCTCGCCCCCGCTCTCGCCCTGGTGTGCGGCGTCGAAAGCAAGCGCGATAAACCCTTGCTGGGCCAGACGCCGCGCGTACAAGCCTGCAGCCTGTTCCTTGACGCCGGCGCCAGGATGGCCGACGACGATTGCGGGACGCAAAATCCCGGCTTCGGCAGGCTGAAGATAGAGGTGGCCGGCGAGTTTCACCCCGGCGCTGTCGAAGGTGACGAATATTTTCATGGTCGATCCAGTGGCTTGCAAAAAGAGGCGCTTCCTGCATCGGCTCGCAGTAACCGTCAAGTTACGCCGAAGACTCGTGCGAATCACGATCCACATACATTCGTATGTTCATCGCCTAATGCCCGGGCCGACGTGAAGTCCCGCGCTTGCCACTGCGCCGCGTGCAAGCGGCGACAGCGGAAAGGAATCCAGCAGGCGTGCAATAGCCTCGCTGGAGGCGCCGGGCCGTCATGCCGTGCGCGCGTGCGTCGTGTCGCGATGCCGGTCGGGCGAAGTCGCATCGGCGGTATTGTCGCCTTGGGATTTCGACGGGCTGTTCTGGTCCGAGCGTGCGATCTGCAGCGCGGTGGCGATGTCGTCCGGATAGCGCGGTTCGCTGCGAGCCGGGTTGTAGCCGGCCTGTTCGAGTCGCACGAGATCGGCGCGCACGGCGGCGCGCGTGAGGCTGGGCCCGGCATCGGCGAAAGACACGAGGGGAACGACGGCAAGCACCGCGGCAGCAAGGATTCGAGTGGCTTTCATGTGAGCGCTCCTGAAGTCAAGTGATCGGATCGACCGTCGGACATCCGAATCAGCGTCGTATGTCGCATGTCTTCCGCATGTCGGCAGTAGAACTCGCCAACGTATCCGCCATGTTTCCGCTACCCGGGATTCGTGCATGCTGATGTTTCGGGAGCGGCTCTTGATACGGTGCGATACAAAATCGGGGGGTGCCGTATCAGTCTTGCCGCCACTGCTTGGCTCACTGCGTCACCCTCGATATGGTCCGGGGGCCAAACCATCGATGGTCCCGATCATCCCTTCGTACGAGTAGTCTTGCGCATTCGATTTCGATACCGTGTCTTCACTGCGACGCGGCGTGCGCTCGCAGTTCCGTTTCGCGGCGGCGCTCCGGCGCGTTGCCCGGGAAACCCCATACCGCTCGAGGATGAAGGCAAATGTCGATAAGTGAACGGATCCAGGCGTTCCTCGCCATCAGCGAGGTCTTTCTTCGTGGCGCCGGCCGGGACTTCGCCGACGAAGCGCGCATGACGACCGTGCGCACGATGTCGATGTGCCCGGCTACGGAATCGCCGCTTTCTGACGAGCGATGCCAAGCGACGGAGCCGTGTGGTCGCCATCGCGCAGTGGTTGCCGTGCGGGATTGAACATACGAACGTATGCGGTGCATCATCGGAACGGTTCGTTTCCCCGGCGGCAGATTGTGTGGATCATATTGCGACCGGCCGCCGACCTTGTCGCGATGGGCACGAATCGATGGGTATGTGCTCATGCGGGCGGCCAGTCGAACTCGACGCGCGCGGCCGCGCGTAACGCCACGCCGACGCGTCGCTGCGGCGCTGGCAGCTCGAATGGGCCGGATTTTTGAACAAGAGGAGCCATGATGGCCTATCCACGCACGATGTCCCCGCGCGTCGCGTCGTTCGGGCTACTCGGCGCGCTGCTGACTGCATGCGGATACGGCGCGACATTTCTTCTGTCGATGCATTTTCGTTCGGCAGGAGGCAACGACGTCGATACGGGGGCGGCACTGGCCGAAGCCATGGTCGGTACGCTGATCGGCCTGCCGCTGGTCGCGTGGCTTGCGCACGGAATCGGGGCGGCGCGGACGACCGCGCTGGCTGCGCTGGTCGTCGGTGCGGGCGTCGCCGGCTTTGCCGTGATCGGGCGCACCGGCTCGTTGAGCGTCGTGCCGGGATTGCTGGTCGGCGTCGGTTGGGGCGGGTTCTACCTTGCGGCGCCGATGATGCTGGCGGAGCGGACCACCGATACCGAGCGCGAGCGCTGGTTCCTGCGGTTCGGCTCGTTTCAGATGGCCGGAGTCGGGGGCGGGCCGGCAGTCGCCGCGCTCGCGATTCGCAATTGGCACTGGACGACGGGCGCGGTGTTCTGCACCGTCGGCGGATTGTGCGCGATGGCTGCGTTGATGCTGGAATGCTTCGGGCGCCTGTCGCCTGCGCCGCTCCCCGTCGTGCCGCCGGCACGGGAACGGTGGTTGCGCGAGATGCGTGCGATTGCCCGTACGCATGCGATCTACCCGATCGCGATCATCGCGCTCGGCTCCAGCGTCTTCTCGGGGCTGATGACGTTCCAGATGTCGATGGCGCAGGAAACGGGGGTGAAGGCGGGCACGTTCTTCGGCCTCTATTCGGCAACGGTTGTCGTCACGCGCTGGCTGCTCGGTGCGATCGTGATTCAGCTACGTGTCAGCGCGACCACGCAGATCCTCCTCGGCTTCATGATACTGAGCGTCGCCGTGACCTTCGCCGTGCCGCACAACACGATGCTTCATTCGGTCAGCGCCGTGCTGCTCGGGACCGGGTATGGCCTCATCTATCCGATCGTTCAGGCGCAAGCCGTCAACAGTACCGATGCGCGGCACCGGCACGCGGTGCTGACCTGGTTCGTGGCGTCCTATTTCGTCGGCGTGTTCGGATTCCCCGCTGTCGGCGGACTGGTGCTGGTCAGCATGGGCAAGACGACGCTGCTGCTGCTCATCGCCGCGTGTGGCCTGGCCGCGCTGCTGCTGTCGATCGTCGAACACCGGAAGAGAGCCTCGCTCGTGGCCGTCTGAAGGCACGGGAAAAGTCACCCCCCACTCGCCGGACAAACCGTGCGGATCAACGGGTGAAGATCTTTTCACGCGAAAAAATCTTCATTTGGCCTCGTCTTCAGCGTGACGGTGCCGTCACGGCTTCGTCGAGAATCGCCCGGACTTCGCCGAGCAGCCCGGGGATCGCGCCATGGCTCGTGTGCGTGAGCCGCAGTATGCCGTCGATCGTGCACACGCCGATGACCTGGTCGTCGGCGAAGCCCGAAGTCACCAGCGGGCCCCATAGCGCTTTGAGCGACAAGCTGTCGTAAGCGGCGGCAATGGGCTGATTGCCCAGATTCGACAGCAGAACGTCGAAGGCCAGCACGGCCGACAGGAATCCGGCCGCGTGTTGAACGTTCGGCCGCGCGGACATCGCGGCATCGAGCGTTTTTAGTTCCGCCGCGACGCTCGCGCGCGTTTGAAAAGGTGCGAGATCCTGTTTGATCTTGCGGGCGACGGTCCATAGATCGGTACCGCGCGGGTAGTCGTCGACCGTGATGGTCTGCGTGATGTACGCGCCGTTGGCGATGCCGATTTCATCGGCAAGATGGCGCACGTCGATCGGCGTGACGGTGCGCAACGCGCGCTCGGCCCATTCGCTCGACAGACGCCGGCCTGCTTCGTGAACGGCCGCGGCAACGGCGCCGTGCACGGTGGTTTGCTCGACACGCGCGCGGGCGATGAGCCGGCGCGTCGATTCAGCCGAAAGCTCGACGGCGTCGACACGCGGCACGTCCGCGGCGTCCGGGCGAAACGGCTTGGGCGCGGGCGCCGGCAGTGCGTCGGGCAAGACGGCGGTCCGGTTCAGGTCGGCGTCGAGCACGGCCTCCAGCGACGGCACCAGCGGCAACGGCGCCAGCGACTCGCCCGACAGCAATCGCAGCAGATCTTCGATCAGATACGCGCTGCCCATGCCGTCGACTACGGAATGATGCGCGACCAGGATCAGCGCCGAGTCGCCGTCGCCTTGCAGCACGGTCGCGCGCAACAGCGGCGCTGTCGACCAGTCGAAGCGCGTCGCGATTTCGCGGGCCGCTTCCGCGTGCCACGAAGTTCCGCTCTGCTCGATCACGCGCAATGGCACCACGGCATCAGGTGTGCCATGGAAGCCGGAATTCATCTGCGCGTCCGCGGCGATATAGGTCGACAACAGCGGATGCCTCCGCTGGAGCGCGCGAAAAGCCGCATGCCATGCTGTCGGCGGAAAACGGCGATCGATCTCCGCGACCATGGCGAAATGCGTCGGCCGATTCTGATCGAGCAACCAGAACAGGTGTTCCGTACCGCCGAGCCCGCGGACGAATGCCGGCACGGTCGATTGATCGTTGTCGATTTCCTGTTGCTGGTTCTGCATCGTCTCGCTCCTGCGGAAGAGGTGTCTGCATCACAGAACACGCGAGAACGGATCGCTATTCCGCCATTTTCGGATGACCCGATATGTCGGACTGCTTTTTGGCGTCGTCGGGGCTGTAGGTCACGTAGAGCTTGGTATAGCCCGGCGTGTCGAAATGCCCCGTCCATCCCTTGGGAAGCGTGACGGCTTCGCCGGTCTTCACGACCATCACCGAACCGTCCGACGACGTCAGCTTTACGCTGCCCGACAGAAAGTACAGGAACTCGTTGTACGGCAATCCTTGCGGCCCCTTGATTTCTTCACGCGAAGGCCCGGATCGATAGACGCCGGTCTGGTAAGCCGTATCGGTCGACGTGAACGTCACGACGTCGGCGCTCCGGTCGCCACTTTCGTCTTTTTTCACGACATCGGCGCGAGCGAATATCGCACCGGCCAGCTCGGACTTCGACGCCTTGATCGGCTTGATCGTTTCAGCGCGCGCGCCGGCCGAGGCCATGACGCCGATCAACACCAGCGTTCCGATTGCGTATCTGGTCATCGGTGATTTCTCCTTGGGTCTTCCTGTGGCAACGAGGCAAATGAGCGGGCTCGCCATTGCAGCGTCATTTCATTGGAGCGCCATTCTGTCGGAAAAGCGATCTTCATTTTGGAGCGTTAGCGAAAACGGAACGGCAGATTTGTTTCTTAATGTGTACGAGACCGGAATAGATACATGGCATTGCAATAGCCCCGTTATCAAGACACATGCCGGATACGTGGCCTGGATTTAATGCATCTCAACGACTGGATCCGATCGAGGCACTCGGGCAGACATCGCAGGATGAAGCCGCCACCGAGCGCCCGGACGGATTCTCGACCCTTGAATTGCTCCAGGAGAACGACATGCAAGCAAAGACGATCGCTTTGGCTTTTGCGGCTTGTGCCGCAGTTGCAACCGCTGCTTCTGCTTACGCAGGCATCCCCGTCGACACGAGCGCCAATGTCCAGGGCGCACAGCAAGCGCGCCAGTGGGCGTCGGTCGCGCCGAAGACGAAGACGCGTGCCGAAGTGCGCGAGGAACTGGTGCGGGCACAGAAAGACGGCCAGCTCGCGGCGCTCGACAAGCTCTATCGAGGCGGCTGAATCCCGGCTACCGACGCAACGCCGGTTTCAAGCATCGCCATTCACCACCACTGTCACCCACCCAGTTCAATACGACACCGATCATGAGCCAAGAAACGAAAGTCCTGTACACCGGCAAGACCCGCACCACCGGCGGTCGCGATGGCGCGGCCCACAGCTCGGACGGCCGCCTGGACGTCAAGCTGTCCGGTCCCGGTTCGGCCGCGCCCGGCACGAATCCAGAGCAGTTGCTGGCCGCAGGCTGGTCGGCATGCTTCATCGGCGCGATGGGCCTGGCCGCGCAACGGCTGAAGATTGCGCTGCCGCGCGACACGCATGTCGATGCGGAGATCGATCTGGCCATGAACGACGGTGCCTACTTCCTGCAGGCACGACTGAACGTCAGCGTGCCGGGCGTCGACACCGCCGTCGCGCAAGCGCTGGTCGACGCGGCGCACCAGACCTGCCCGTATTCGAAGGCCACGCGCAACAACATCGACGTCGTCGTCACCGTCGTTTGACTCGCCTGCTGCCGGACCCGCGCACGACGCCGTTTGCGTGATCGGCACGCCCGGCGTGGTGCGCGCTTCCGGCAGGCACTCCCGCGTGTCGCGTATCGATCGCGACATGCGGCCTTCTTCTCGCGCCAGGATACCCATCATGTCATCCACACCGTTTTCTCCCCGTCGACGCCACGTGCTTGCCGCTACCGCCGCTACCGCCGCCGTCGGTGCCATGGGGCTGATTCCCGGGTCGGTGTTCGCCGCAACCGGCAACACGGCCATTCGTCCGTTCAAGGCCAGCGTGCCCGAGGCCGCCCTCGTCGATCTGCGGCGCCGCATCGCGGCGACGCGCTGGCCCGGCAAGGAGACCGTCAACGACGAATCGCAAGGCGTGCGGCTCGCGAGAATGCAGGCGCTTCTCCAGTATTGGGGTTCCGACTACGACTGGCGCAAAGGCGAGGCAAAGCTGAACGCGTTGCCGATGTACATGACCGAGATCGACGGCCTCGACATCCAGTTCATTCACGTGCGTTCCCGCCACCAGAACGCGCTACCGTTGATCATGACGCATGGATGGCCGGGTTCGATTTTCGAGCTGATCAAGGTCATCGGCCCGCTGACCGATCCGACCGCGTACGGCGCCAGTGCGAACGACGCGTTCGACATCGTGATTCCGTCGCTGCCCGGCTTCGGCTTCTCCGGGCAGCCGAAAACGACCGGCTGGGGCTCGGATCACATCGCCCGTGCATGGGGCGAACTGATGGCCCGACTCGGCTACACGCGCTTCGTATCGCAAGGCGGCGATTGCGGTTCGGTGATTTCGCACCGCATGGCGATGCAGAAGGTGAAAGGGCTGATCGGCATCCATGTCAACATGCCGGCCACCGTGCCGCCGGACATCGCGACCTTGCTCGCGCTCGGCGAACCCGCGCCGGGCAGGCTGTCGCCGAAGGAAAAGGCCGCATACGATTCGCTCAACGTCTTCTACAAGGACAATTGCGGCTATTCCGCGATGATGGTCACGCGTCCGCAAACCGTGGGTTATGCGTTGGCCGATTCGCCCGCCGGCCAGGCTGCGTGGATGTACGACAAGATCTCGCAATGGACCTATAGCGGCGGCGTGCCGGAACGTTCGCTCACCCGCGACGAAATCCTCGACGATATCTCCCTCTACTGGCTGACGAACAGCGCGACCTCCGCCGCGCAGATCTACTGGGAAGATCATTCCAACAACTTCAACGCGGTGGACATTTCGATGCCGGCTGCCGTGACGATCTTCCCCGGCGAGATCTATCAGGCGCCGCGCAGCTGGACCGAGCGGGCTTACCACAACCTCATCTACTTCAACGAGGTCGACAAGGGCGGTCATTTCGCCGCGTGGGAAGAGCCGCAACTGCTCGCAAGCGAAGTGCGCGCCGCATTCCGCACGCTGCGCTGAGCAAGCAGGTTTCGACGGCGATCGCCTGCCGCGATCGCCGTCGCGTTCCGATGTCGCCGCAACGCGCGCACCGTGAAGCCAGGAACAGTCATGTCTCGATCCACCGATTCCACCGATTCCACCGATTCCACCGATTCCACCGATACCCGAAAGGCAGCCGCGGCCATCGCGCTGTTGATACTCTCGATTGCATTGCGCCCGCCCATCGTTTCGATCGGGCCGGTGCTCGAATCGATCCAGCAGAGCTTCGGCCTGAGCTACACGCAGGCGTCCCTGCTGACCGCGATTCCGGACGTCTGCATGGGTGTCTTCGCGCTCGCCGCGCCGGGTGTCGCGCGCAGATTGGGTACGGACAACGCGGTCGTGGCCGCGCTGGCCCTGCTGTGTGTCGCGATGGTCGCCCGCGCGCTGGCCGGCTCCGCCGGCGTACTGCTTCTGTGCACCGTCTTTGCCGGAATCGGCATCGCGATTTCGGGTTCGCTGATCGGCGGCTGGGTGAAGAAGCACTTCGCGCGCGACGCGACGTTCTTCATGGGGATCTACAGCGCGGGACTCAGCGTCGGCGCGACGGTCGCGGCGAGCGCGTCGGGTTACATCGCGCTGAGTTTCGGCGGCTGGCGCGTGGCCGTCGCATTGTGGAGCGTGCTTTGCATCACCGCGATCCTGAGCTGGCGCCGGCTGGCCCGGCGCTTCCAGGAGGCGAAGGCCGCCGAAGCGCAACCTCGGCAGCCTGCGCAAGTGCCGGCGGCGGTCGGTCTTCCGTGGGGCAACATCCGGGCGTGGCGGGTCGCGGCTTACTTCGGCGCGAGCCAGTTCATCGTGTACGCATGCTTTGCATGGCTCGCGTCGTCGAGTGTCGAACTGCATATCGAGACGCTGTCGCCCGGTCTGGTATTGGGCCTCTTCACCTGCGTGTTCGCGCTCAGCAGCTTCGGAATGGGCATGAAGGCCGGCCGCTCCACCGATCGGCGCGGCTGGCTCGGCCTCGCGTCGGCCATCACGGCGGCAGGCATCGGCGGGCTGGCATTTGCGCCGACCGCCTATCCGGCGTCGTGCATCGTCCTGATCGCGATCGGACAAGGCATGTGCTTCACGCTCGCGATGACCTTGCCGCTTGACCATACCCATTCGCCCGCCGAGACCAACGCGTGGAGCGTGTTCATGCTCTTCATCGGCTATCTGGTGGCCGCATTGGGGCCGCTCGCCTTCGGCTATCTCCGCGACCGGACGGACGGTTACTTCGCTTCCTATTTCATGCTGTTTCTGGTTGCCACCGGCATCACGCTGATGGTGCCGCTGCTTCGGCCCGCGTCGGCGCCGCAAAGCGAATCCATTCCCACGGTTTCCGAATCGCCCTGATTTCGCAGGGGTTTCGGCCAAATTCGTTATTGGCGGGCGGCAGCGGTGACAGTCGTCCCGCATCGCGTCGTCGGAATAAAGCCGGCATTCGGGTGTTCCGGTCCGCATGCAGGAATGACGCGGAGCGCCGAGCACGCCGGCTTTTCCTGAACGCGCTCCCCGGCCGCAACGAGCCGGGATCGGGCTGTTCGTTCAACACACGACGGCGATGGAATAACTTCGCCGACCAACTGTTTACCAGGGGGTATCGCCCGCTCAATTTCGCCTAAACCCATGGACACATGTCAGATGCTGCAGTTTCTCAACGTCGCCTTGGTCGCACCGCAGGAGGATCGACGTAGATGACCGCAGCCGAACTGTCCGCCATGCTGCCTTCGATGCTCCCGCGTCTGTGGGCATTCGCGCTACGGATCTCGGGTGATCGCCACGACGCTGAAGATCTCGTGCAGTGCGCGTGCCTTCGCGCGCTCGAGCGCGCGCATCAATTGCGACCGGGCACCGCGCCGCTGAGCTGGATGTTCTCGATCGTCCAGTCCACCTGGCTCAACGAACTCCGCGCACGCAGCGTGCGCAGGCGCTCGGGCATGGACTGGGACGACGACTTCCTCGAAACCGTCTCCGATCCCGCTGCACCGACGCTGGAGCAACAGGCCCTGGATGAACAGATCGTCAGGGCAGTGCAGCAGTTGCCCGAAGCCCAGCGCGTGGTCATGCTGCTGGTCGGTGTAGAGGGGCTCAGCTATAGCGAAGCGGCCGACGCGCTCGGCGTACCCATCGGCACGATCATGAGCCGGCTTTCGCGAGCCCGCCAGACGATCGGTTCCCTGTTCATCGATCGACAAGACCGACGTGTGAAAAGCAACGCGAATAGTGAGGATCAGGGGGCATGAAAATAGACGACATCCTGCTCATGGCATACGTGGATGGAGAGCTCACGTCACACCAGCGCGAGGAAGTCGAGAGGGCGATCGGAACGTCGCCCGATATCGCCACACGCGTTGCATGGCTCGAAGCATCGGTGTTGCCGTACCAGCGTGCATTCGAGCAGCAGGAATGGCCGTCGGTTCCGCAGAGCCTGGTGCACAAGGTCGCCGAAATCGCGCAGGCGTACGTCGCGTCTTCGGACGTCGTCGCGCGTGACGTCAGTCGTTCCGTCGATGCACCTGTGCCGCAACCCGAGGTACGTGAGGCGTTCGCCGCGCCGATACGCTCGCGGTTTGGCATGATGGCGCCTTGGCTCGCCGTGGCCTTCGTCGCGGGTGCGTTCTGCTTCGGCGCCATACTGCGCTTCGCGCCGGGCGCGGCGCGAGGTGGCTTCGCACCGCAGGCCGCACCGATGGCTACGCAGACGCGCGCGTCCCCCTGGATCATGGCGGCTGCGAATTATCAACGACTCTATACGCGCGATACCGTCGCGTTCGATTCGTCGAATCCCGCTGTCGCGGCGCATACGGTGGAAAACATTCGCCGTGACGACGGGCTGCCGATACGGATTCCGGATCTGCGCTCGGCGGGGCTGACGTTCAAGCGCATACAGCGCCTGCGCTTCAACGACAAGCCGTTGGTGCAGATCGTCTATCTGCCGGAAAAAGGCATGCCGGTGGCGCTGTGCCTGATGAAGGATGACAAGCCCGACACGGCGCTCGCCCGACAACAGGTCGGCGGCATGGACGTCGTGACATGGCGGCGTGCCAACCTCACTTATGCGCTGATCGCCCCGCCCGGCGACACCGATCTCGGCGCAATCGGCAAGCAGATATCCGAAAATGTCGTGGGGGAAAGGCTAGGTCAGGTGCCGCATGTCGATCTGGCGATCGCGAGTTGAAGGAAATCTCCGCGGCGTACAGCGCATTTCGATCACGCAGCGCGCATTCTGACGTGCAGACGAGCAACTTCGTTCTGCGGACCGGCGGCAAATCGCGCCGTTTTCGGCGGCCGTCCGGGCCGCAAATGACAGCGAACACCTGGCCGCGTCCGATCACGACCTTGCCGCGGCCTTCGCTTCCAGCATCTTCACGAACAGACAGAGCGTCTGATTGACCGGTGTGCCGATGCCGGCGGCAAGGCCGCGCCGAACGACCGCGCCATTCAGATGGTCGATTTCGCTGCGTTTGCCCCGCGCCAGATCCTGCGCCGTCGACGAATACTGACCCGGCGGAATCGTCGCTTCGATTTGCTCGACGATACGCGCCGGCGGGTCTGCGAAGTGGACACCCTCGGCGGCAGCGACGGCGAGGCACTCGGCGACGACTGCGCGCATGGTTTCGCTCAGTGCGTCGCGATGCGGCATTTCGCCCAACGGCAGTTGCACGATCGCCGAAATCGCGTTGTATGCGCAGTTCAGGATGAACTTCTGCCAGAGCGTCGCGCGTACGTCGTCGGCGATCCGGGTGGGAATGCCCGCCGCACGCAGGATGTGCGCGAGCGGTTCGCTGGGCGGCGCTGCTTCGATCGCGAGATCGCCGCGGCCGTGGTGCAACAGATGCCCCGGGCCGGCCATCTCGCTGGCGACATACACCGCCGCGCAAATGACGGGTTGCGAAATCTCGGCACGCAAGAGCGCGGCGTTGTCGACGCCGTTTTGCAGACTGACCACGGTGGCTTCCGGTGCGAGGACGCGGCTTAGCTTGCGCGCCGCTTCGGCGGTATCGCCTGATTTCACGCATACCAGAACGACGTCTGCCGATCGGGCCGCCTCGATATCGGTCGACGCGTTGGCGGGTACGTGCTTGTCGAACGCGCGCGTCTGGAGGCGCAATCCGAAATCGCGAATCGCGTCCACGTGCGACGGCCGGCCAATGAAGACGACATCGTGGCCGTGCAGCCCCAGCATGCCACCGAAGTAGCAGCCAACCGCGCCGGCGCCCAACACTGCAAACCGCATGATTGCTCCAAGGGAACCCGTGAACACTTCACGCATGCACGAAGTGCACGCGCACGACCGCCCCGTGGGGCCGTCCATCCACATTGAACACGCGAGTGCCGCCGTTTATTCCCGAAATCGTGAGAGGCGACGGCACGCTTGCGCGAGTGTTGACCCTGATGGCGGTGGTGAACCGGGCGGCGAGCCGCGCAGACCTCGTGACCCGCGCCGACTCCGGCCGCTCGCTCCCATGGCCGGCTCCTCATCCGCGATTCCCATAACCGGCTCCCATAAGCTCACGCGTCGTCAATGCGCTCGCTGCTTCGACCCCATCACTCGGGCATACCGATGGTCCGCCGCCGCCCCGATCCGGCCAAACCCTTATCCAGCCGTCCATTTCGGGCCGAGCCCACGCAATCTGTGGCCGATTTTGTCACCATGTGGGCCGGATATGACAACGCGAATCGGCCATTGCGGCATTACGATGGGTCACGTCGTCGCCCGGAGCCGGCCGGTTTTGGCGGACCGGCCCGGTAGCGCGCCTCATTCACCGCCTGATTTGGAACATCGACCATGAGCTATAACGCCCCCGTCAAGGACATGCTGTTCGTGCTGAAGGAACTCGCGGGTATCGACGCCGTCGCGCAGTTGCCGGGCTTCGAGGATGCGGGTTACGACACGGCGCAGGCCGTGCTCGACGAGTCCGCGAAATTCTGCGGCGAGGTGCTGGCGCCGCTGAACGTCGAAGGCGATCGCAACCCGAGCAGCTGGAAGGATGGCGTCGTGACCGCGACGCCGGGCTTCGGCGCAGCGTTCCGCCAGTTCGTCGAAGGCGGCTGGCAGGGGTTGCAGCATCCGGCCGAATACGACGGCCAGGGGCTGCCGAAGCTGATTGCGACGCCGTGCATCGAGATGCTGAACGCGTCGAACCTGTCGTTCGCGCTGTGCCCGCTGCTCACCGACGGCGCGATCGAGGCGTTGCTGACGGCCGGCACCGACGAGCAGAAGCAGCGCTACGTGCCTAAGCTGATCTCGGGCGAATGGACCGGTACGATGAACCTGACCGAGCCGCAAGCCGGTTCGGATCTCGCGCTGGTGCGCTCGCGCGCGGAGCCGCAGGGCGACGGTACGTACAAGGTGTTCGGCACGAAGATCTTCATCACGTGGGGCGAGCACGACATGGCGGACAACATCGTCCACCTGGTGCTGGCGCGCACGCCGAACGCGCCGGAAGGCGTGAAGGGCATCTCGCTGTTCATCGTGCCGAAGTTCATGGTCAACGAAGACGGCTCGCTCGGCGCGCGCAACGACGTGCACTGCGTGTCGATCGAACACAAGCTCGGGATCAAGGCGAGCCCGACGGCGGTGCTGCAATACGGCGATCACGGCGGCGCGATCGGCTATCTCGTGGGCGAGGAGAACCGTGGCCTCGAATACATGTTCATCATGATGAATGCGGCGCGCTTCGGGGTCGGGATGCAGGGGATCGGCGTGGCCGACCGCGCGTACCAGAAGGCGGCCGAATTCGCGAAGGAACGCGTGCAGAGCCGTCCGGTGGACGGCTCGGCCAGGCAGTCGGTGACGATCATCCATCACCCGGACGTGCGCCGGATGCTGGGCACGATGCGTGCGCTGACCGAAGGCGCGCGGGCGCTGGCGTATGTGGCCGCCGCGCACAGCGACATTGCCCACCGCCATTCGGACGAGGCGACGCGCTCGCGTCACCAGGCAATCTACGAATATCTGGTGCCGGTGGTGAAGGGCTGGAGCACGGAGATGGTGAACGACGTGGCGAGCCTGGGCGTGCAGGTGCATGGCGGGATGGGCTTCATCGAGGAGACGGGCGCGGCGCAGTACTACCGCGATGCGCGGATCCTGGCGATCTACGAAGGGACGACGGCGATCCAGGCGAACGACCTGGTCGGCCGCAAGACGATGCGAGATGGCGGCGCGGTCGCCAAGGCGCTGATCGCCGAAATCGGCGACACGGTGGCGGCGCTGGGCAAGCTGGAGGGTGCGGCGGCCGCGTCGATGAAGGCGCAGCTGGAGAAGGGCGCACGGGCGCTGTCGTCGGTGGTGGATTACGTGGTGGCGAACGCGAAGCAGGACCCGAACGCGGTGTTCGCGGGCAGCGTGCCGTACCTGAAGCTGGCGGGCGTGGTGCTGTGCGGGTGGCAGATGGCGCGCGCGCTGGTGGCCGCGCAGGCGAACCGTGCGAGCGACGTGGCGTTCTTCGACGCGAAGATCGCGATCGCGCAATGCTATGCGGAGCACGTGCTGGTGCAGGCGAGTGCGCTCGAAGCGTCGATCGTCGGCGCGAAGGGCAACGAGAGCGTGCTCGCGTTGACGGAAGACCAGTTCTGACCGGCTGACGGTCGGGACGCAGCAGGAGACAGGATTTTGACCACACAGGACTTGCTCGCGCAATACGGCCCGCGCGAATCGATGGAATACGACGTCGTGATCGTCGGCGGCGGCCCCGCCGGGCTGTCGGCGGCGATCCGGCTCAAGCAGCTGGCCGCCGAGAAGGGCACCGAGATCGGCGTATGCGTGCTCGAGAAGGGCTCCGAGATCGGCGCGCACATCCTGTCGGGCGCGGTGATGGACCCGCGCGCGATCACCGAACTGTTTCCCGACTGGAAGGAACGGGGCGCACCGCTCGATGTCGAGGTGACGGAAGACCGCTTCCTGTTCCTGTCCGAGAAGAGCGCGGTGACCACGCCGAACTGGGCGCTGCCCGAGAACTTCAAGAATCACGGCAATTACGTGATCTCGCTGGGCAACGTCACGCGCTGGCTCGGGGCACAGGCCGAAGCGCTGGGCGTCGAGATTTTCCCGGGCTTCCCCGCCGCGGAGATCCTCTACAACGACGACGGTTCCGTGAAAGGCGTCGCGACCGGCAACATGGGCGTGGGCAAGGACGGCGAGCCGACCGAGAACTTCCAGCTCGGCATGGAATTGCACGCGAAGTACACGCTATTCGCCGAAGGCTGCCGCGGCCACCTCGGCCGCCAGCTGATCTCGAAGTTCAAGCTCGACGCGAACGCCGATCCGCAGGCGTACGGGATCGGCATCAAGGAACTGTGGGAAATCGATCCCGCCAAGCACAAGCCGGGTCTCGTGATCCACACGGCCGGCTGGCCGCTGAAGTCGGATACGTACGGCGGCTCGTTCCTGTATCACATGGACAACAACCAGGTGGTGGTCGGCTTCGTGGTGGGCCTGGGCTACACGAACCCGTACCTGTCGCCGTTCGAGGAGTTCCAGCGCTACAAGACGCATCCGTCGATCCGCGCGTTCCTCGAAGGCGGCAAGCGCGTGTCGTACGGCGCGCGGGCGATCACGGCGGGCGGGCTGCTGTCGCTACCGAAGACGGTGTTCCCGGGCGGCGCGCTGATCGGCGATGACGCGGGTTTCCTGAACGCATCGCGGATCAAGGGCAGCCACGCGGCGATCAAGACCGGCATGCTGGCGGCCGACGCCGCGTTCGACGCGGTGCAGGCCGGCCGTCAGTCGGATGAACTGAATGCGTACCCGGATGCGTTCAAGCAATCGTGGCTGTACACGGAGCTGTACCGCGCGCGCAACTTCAAGCAGTGGATGGCCAAGGGCCTGTATCTGGGCACGCTGATGGTCGGGCTCGAGCAGAAGGTGATGGGCGGCAACGTGCCGTGGACGCTGCATCACCAGCATGCGGATCACGAGATGCTGAAGCCGGCGTCGCAGTGCGAGCCGATCGCGTATCCGAAGCCGGACGGCAAGCTGACGTTCGACCGGCTGTCGTCGGTGTTCATCTCGAACACGAACCACGAGGAGAACCAGCCGGCGCATCTGACGCTGAAGGATGCGAGCGTGCCGGTGAACGTGAATCTGCGC
Organism: Burkholderia sp. BE12; assembly: GCF_002959955.1. Lineage (NCBI taxonomy): Bacteria > Pseudomonadati > Pseudomonadota > Betaproteobacteria > Burkholderiales > Burkholderiaceae > Burkholderia > Burkholderia sp. BE12. The sequence continues at coordinate 62,548 of NZ_PREY01000032.1, forward strand.
ACGTACGCGGGGCCGGAGGCGCGGTTCTGCCCGGCGGCGGTGTACGAGTTCGTGAAGAACGACGACGGCGGCGATCGTCTGGTGATCAACGCGCAGAACTGCGTGCACTGCAAGACCTGCGACATCAAGGACCCGACGCAGAACATCGTGTGGGTCACGCCCGAAGGGGGCGGCGGGCCGAATTACCCGAACATGTAACGCAACGCATCCCCGCGCCCGCGGGCGCGAACGAACCGGAGTGAGACGATGAGCAATGCAGCGAAGGAAGTCGTGGTGGTGAGCGGTGTCCGTACCGCGATCGGTGATTTCGGCGGCAGCCTGAAGGATTTCTCGCCGACCGACCTCGGCGCGAAGGTAGTCGCCGACGTGCTGGCGCGCGCGAACGTGCCGGGCGATGCGGTCGGCCATGTCGTGTTCGGCCACGTCGTGAACACCGAGCCGAAGGACATGTATCTCGCGCGCGTCGCGGCGATCAACGGCGGCGTCGCGCAGCACACGCCGGCGCTCACCGTGAACCGCCTGTGCGGCTCCGGCCTGCAGGCGATCGTGTCGGCCGCACAGACGATCATGCTCGGCGATGCCGACGTCGCGATCGGCGGCGGTTCGGAGAGCATGAGCCGCGCGCCGTACACCGTGCCGGCCGCGCGCTTCGGCCAGCGCATGGGCGACGGCAAGCTCGTCGACATGATGCTCGGCGCGCTGCACGACCCGTTCCAGACGATCCACATGGGCGTGACGGCCGAGAACGTCGCACGCAAGTACGACATCTCGCGTGAAGCGCAGGATGCGCTGGCGCTGGAATCGCATCGTCGCGCGGCGCGCGCGATCGCGGAAGGGCGCTTCAAGGATCAGATCCTGCCGATCTCGATCCGCACGAAGAAGGGCGAAGTCGCGTTCGACACCGACGAGCACGTGCGGCACGACGCGAGCTCGGACGATTTCACGAAGCTCAAGCCGGTGTTCGCGAAGGAGAACGGCACCGTGACCGCCGGCAACGCATCGGGCATCAACGACGCGGCCGCTGCCGTGCTGATGATGAGCGCGGACGCCGCACGCGCGCAGGGCGTGAAGCCGCTCGCCCGCCTCGTCGCGTATGCGCACGCGGGCGTCGATCCGGCGTACATGGGCATCGGCCCGGTGCCGGCCACGCAGAAGGCGCTCGAACGCGCCGGCCTGAAGATCGCCGATCTCGACGTGATCGAAGCCAACGAGGCGTTCGCCGCGCAGGCCTGCGCGGTCACGCAGGAGCTCGGCCTCGATCCCGCTAAGGTCAACCCGAACGGCTCGGGCATCTCGCTCGGTCATCCGATCGGTGCGACCGGCGCGCTGATCACGGTGAAGGCGCTGTACGAACTGAAGCGCATCGGCGGGCGTTACGCGCTCGTGACGATGTGCATCGGCGGCGGCCAGGGGATTGCTGCCATCTTCGAGAACATCTGATAATCGACCGCTCAGCATCCGAATACACAGGACATTTCATGGCCATCGAAATCGTCGGCGTCGTGGGCGCCGGAACCATGGGTAACGGCATTGCGCAAACCGCCGCCGTTGCAGGACTGAACGTCGTGATGATCGACGTCAGCGACGCCGCGCTCGACAAGGGTCTCGCGACGCTGAAGGGCAGCCTCGAGCGGCTCGTGTCGAAGGACAAGCTCGACGCGGCCGCACGCGATGCGGCGCTCGCGCGCATCGCGACGTCGACGGACTACGCGAAGCTCGCCTCGGCCGACATCGTGATCGAAGCCGCCACCGAGAACGTCGAGCTGAAGGGCCGCATCCTGAAGCAGATCGAGGCCGTCGCGCGCCCGGACGCGATCATCGCGACCAACACGTCGTCGATCTCGATCACGGCGCTCGCGGCGCCGCTCGCCGATCCGTCGCGTTTCCTCGGCATGCACTTCTTCAACCCGGTGCCGCTGATGCCGCTCGTCGAGATCATCCGTGGGCTGCAGACGAGCGACGCGACCGCCGCGGCCGTGCGCGCGCTGACCGAGCGTTTCGACAAATCGCCGATCGGCGTGCGCAATTCGCCGGGCTTCGTCGTGAACCGGATCCTGGTGCCGATGATCAACGAAGCGTTCTTCGTGCTGGCCGAAGGCATCGCGTCGGCCGAGGAGATCGACGCGGGGATGAAGCTCGGCGCGAACCACCCGATCGGGCCGCTCGCGCTGGCCGATCTCGTGGGCCTCGACGTGTGCCTCGCGGTGATGGATGTGTTCCTGAAGGACTTCGGCGATCCGAAGTATCGCGCGTGCCCGCTGCTGCGCGAGATGGTGTCGGCGGGGCGGCTCGGGCGGAAGACGGGGCGTGGGGTGTACGACTACGGCAAGTAAGCGGCGCATCGGTGCCACTTCGCGCGGCCGCCTTCGGGCGGCCGTGTGCATTGTGCGGCGCGCGCGGACCGACAGACCGGGCCGGTCGGCCCACTCGGCGATCGTACGCCGGTCGCGCGTCCGTGCGCCGGCCCGCCTGAGCAGCGCGCTACAGCAGCCGTTCGGACAGTACGCGGAATGCGACGTCGGGCACGACGAAGCACAGCGGTTCGCCGGTCGCGCCGATGCGAGCGAGGAAGTCGCCGCCTGCGGGCCCGACCGTCTTCAGCGGCCGGACCGCGTCGACGTCGATCGGCAAATCGATCGACGCATACGCGAGGCGATCGCAGTCTTCGACATGAGCGATGGCCGCGTGCTGCAGCGACAGGGCGGCGACGGCCGCGCGCCAGTCGTCGAAGAATGGCGCGAATGCATCGGGCAGCGTCCGGTCGTGCGACGCTTCGGCCGTGCAGCGGAAGTCGGGGGCACTACCGCCGCCGCCGGCCAGCAGCGTGTCGTACTGTCCGTCACGCACCGCATGCGTGAACCGCCGCGCAAGATGCGACGGCAGCGCGTCGCTGAAGAGCCGGCTGCCGAGCGCATAGAGCGGGTGGTCGAACACGTTCTTCACGAACAGCACCGTGCGCTCGGCCGGCATTCCGTCCGGCAGCCCATCGACGTAGAGCCGCCAGTTGCTCTGCAGCGGCGACGGAAACAGGCGCCGCAGCGGGCCGGCAAGACGCGGGCCGAAGTGCCGGTGCGCGTAGGTGAGCGTCGTGAACAGCGTGCGGCCGTCGCGGCTCGCGAGCGTGACGCCGCGCGGCACCAGGTGCGCGACGGCCGCGACATCGACGACCCAGGTGCAATACACGACGTTCTCGACGTCGCTCGCGAGCTGCAGGAACGGCAGCCGCGACAGCAGCGCGCGGCGTGCGCGCAGCAGCGGGCGGCTCGCGACGATCCGGTTGGCGATCCGGCCGGCGAGGCCGGGGGACGGGTAAACGAAGGCGTTGTCGTAGCGCATGGGCGGCATTGTGCCGGGCTTGTCGCGTGCGCGGAAGAGGCGGGGTGGTGTCTTTGGCCCAACCGGGCGAATTTGCCGGGCGCCGCCGCATGGTGCCGCTCGTGCGATGGATCCCGCCGGCCGGTCTTCACGCGTGCCGCACGCGTGCGGATAATCGATCGCCACCGACCTTGCGGATCGAATGCGGATGTCAGCGCGCCGGAATCGATGGAACAATTTCCGTCGACCCGCGCGTACAGGAGAGGTGGCAGCGCTCCAGCGCTTCCGCCACGATTCATTCCGGCTCGGGTTCGTGCATCCGTTGCCGCGACACGTTCAGCCAACGCGCGATCCTGCCGCCCGCGAGTTGCCACTCGAACGGATTGCGGAAATCGAACGTGTACAGCTCGCGTCGAAGGTACGAACAGCACCCGCGTAGACTCCGGGACGCCCGGGAGCGTTCGATGCGCGAGGGCCGCCACGTGTTGTGCCACGGAAAGTTGGTCGCCATACTCGAGCGCCGTCGCGGTAACCGGAAATTGAGCGCATACGCGTACCGCGGCTGGTCCGAGAAGTTTGCCCCCGCGGCATGCAGCGTACGCCCCGCATGCACGGTGCAGTCTCCCGGCATCAACGGACACGCCACGGCGCGCGCCGGATCGAATCCGCCGACACACTCGAGTCCATGGGCGGTCACGTCGCCCCCGAGCGGTACATGCGGAAGCACGTCGTACAGATGAGACCCGGGGATGAACTGCATGCACCCGTTGTCGACCGAGACGGCTTGTAACGGAATCCAGAAGTTGACTTCGCGGTGGTCGATGCGCGCGTCGGTAAACGCGTCGTCCTGATGCCATGGCGTCACGGTGTCCGTATGCGACTGCTTCAGGAAAAAGCTGTCACCGGCAAAACGAACATTCGAGCCGAGCAGCGCCTTGGCGATATCGAGCGCGGCGCGGCGGATGCGGAGTTTCGATAGCCGACGCTCGAAATAGGAGGCCCAGTGGAGCTGGAGAAGTTGATGCTCGGAATCGCATCCGTTCGACTCGGGATAGAAATCAAACATCAGGCCCTCGGCGTAGCCCGTGCGGCTGCCGAGCAGACGATGGCCGATTTCGCGCAAGTCTTCGATCTCCGAGGTGTCGATCAGCCCGTTGATGATCGCAAAGCCGTCGTGATGGAACTGGGACCGAAGATTGGCTTGCATTGGAGCCTTGACGATGAGTTCACGGATCGCGAAGCGATGCAGACGGCCTCTGGTTTTCGATTTTCGTATTTCCGCGCAGGACGCTTCTGTTCGATACCTTACGTTGGCGGCCGACGGCGGAGCAGCCCGACGAGTTGTACGACAACGGTTATCGGGTCGTGGATGGTGCGGACGGCAACGCGCACGACGTCGCGATGCCGCCGCGTGCCGGGCGAGCGCAGTGGCCGGCCGTTCGTGCGTCAGTACCCCGTTCCGCCGCCGCCCTGATCGGTGACGATCGCCACCCCCGAACTCGTGCCGAGCCGCGTCGCGCCGGCTTCGAGCATCGCGAGCGCGGCCGCGCGGTCGCGCACGCCGCCCGACGCCTTCACGCCGAGCGTCGGCCCGACCGTGCGGCGCATCAGCGTAACGTCCGCAAGCGTCGCGCCGCCGTGGCCGAACCCGGTCGACGTCTTCACGAACGCGACGCCGAGATCGCGGCACATCTCGCACACACGCACCTTCTCGTCGTCGGTCAACAACCCCGTTTCGAGGATCACCTTGAGCGGCACCGTGCCGCAGGCGCGATGCACGGCTGCGATGTCGGCCTTCACGTCGTCGGCGCGGCCGCTTTTCAGCGCGCCGATGTTGATCACCATGTCGATCTCGCCGGCGCCTGCCGCGATCGCGGCGGTCGCCTCGAATGCCTTCGCGGCGGACAGCCCGGCGCCGAGCGGAAAGCCGACCACGGCACAGACGAGCACGCCGGTATCGGCCAGCTCGCTCGCGGCGAGCGGCACGTTCGCCGAATTCACGCAGACCGAGTAAAAGCGATGCTCGGCCGCCTGGCGGCAGAGTTCGCGGATCTGCGCGTCGCTCGCGTCGGGCGCGAGCAGCGTGTGATCGATGGCTTGGGCGAGTTGGGCGTTGGAAAGCGGCATGTGTCAGGACTCCACGGATCGTGTGCGGAAAGGGCACACGGAAAGTTGATGTTTTCACATCGGTTTGTTACAAATACGACATTCCGGCCGGGCCTGCGCGCCCGGCACGACGAGCGACTCACGCGACGGGCACGCAGGATACAGGCATGGAAACAAAGAAGGGCGAACGGATCAAGACATTGATGAACGTGCTGCAAGGGCAGAACGCGATTCATCTGAGGGAAGTCGCCGAGCTGTTCGGCGTGTCCGAAATGACGATCCGCCGCGATCTCGCGGACAATCCGCACGGCCTCAGCCTGATCGGCGGCTACGTGACGCGCCATTTCGCCGCGCAGCGCAGCGACATCGGCGAATACCTGATCAGCGCCGAGAACAACCGGCAGACCGAGGAAAAGCGCCGCATCGGCAAGCTGGCCGCGCAGTTCGTGACGACCGGCGACACGATCTTCGTCGACTGCGGGTCGACCACGCCGTTCATCGTCGATTTCATTCCGGACGACCTCGAATTCACGGCGGTCTGCAATTCGTTGAACGTGTTCGCGAAGCTGCAGCAAAAGCCGCATTGCAACGTGATCCTGTGCGGCGGCGCGTATCACCGCCAGAACATGGTGTTCGAATCGGTCGCCGAAACGGGCATCCTCGATTCGGTGCGCGTGTCGAAGGCATTCATCTCGGCGGCCGGCGTGAGCGACCGCTGCGGCGTCACGTGCTTCAACTTCCACGAAGTCGATGCGAAGAAGAAGGTGATGGCCCGCGCGCAGAACCGCTTCCTGCTGGTCGACCACACGAAGTTCGACGAAGTGCGGGCGGCCTATTTCGCCGAACTGACCGATTTCAATTACGTGATCTCCGACGGGCAACTGAGCCGCCGCTACGAAACGGCGATCCGCGAGCACGGGATCGCACTCGTGACCTGATGCGGCGCGGGCTTGCGGCGCGCATTGCATTGCGCTTTCCGTCACGCTTTGCATCGCATCACGCATCGCGTGCTTCAGCCGCGCTGAGGTAGCCGGTGACCACCTCGAAGCGGCGAAACGCGCCCGGCGCCAGCGCCGCGACGTGGCCCTTGCGGCGTTCGGCTTCGTAACCCTCCGGCTCGCAGGTCGACGGCAGCGCGAACGCGGCGACCTGCTGGTCCGCGTTGTGCAGGATCCAGCGCGTCGCATGCGGGAATTGCGCGGGGCGGTAAGCGGTATGGAACGCGCCGCCGTCCGGATGCGCGAGCCGGAAATGCGCGACGCCGTCGGCATCCGTTTCCACGTCGTTCATGAAGAACACGATCTCCGGGTCGTACAGCGCGGGTGCATCGAGCGTCGCGAGCCACGCCGGCTCGCGCGCGAGCGTGGCCGTGTAGTCGCGCCACGCGGCGGTCGGCTTCACGTGCGCGGGCACGCTGTCGCGCAGCCGCACGCCGCCACGCGGGAGCGATTGCACGAAGCGGCCGCCCGGCACGTACGCGTAGTTCAGGTGGGCCATGTACATCAGGTCCATCGGTGCGCCGCCGAGATTCGTCACGTCCATCGCGATCGTCATCCGGGCATCATGCTCCGTCAGCCGCACCGACGGACGCGCGACGTAGTGGCTGCCGAAGCCCTGCACGTACTCGTATTCCCCGGTCACTTCGACCGTTGCGCCGCGCGCATCCGTGCCGACGACCAGGCTCGCGCGATCCATCGGCGCGCACGGCATCTCGCCGTGCAGCGCATGCGTGTCGTCCGGCCCCGGGCAGCCGTTGCGCAGCAACCCGCTGTGGAACATGAAGCAGCCATAGGTATCGATGATCGACGTCGCGCGCCTCGGCTGCCGGAACATGTGCTTCATCGTCAGGTCGCGGCCGTCGAATTCGGCGGCCCAGATCATCTGGCCGAGATACGGCAGCACGACGAGATGACCGCGACGGTTCTCGAGCTTCAGTGCCTCGACGCCGGACGGATACGCGAACGCGGTGACGGTGATGCCGTCGGTGCGGTACAGCGTGCGCGGTGCCTCGCGGAAGTCGTCGCGCCGCAGTTCGATCTCGCCGCGCATGGTCAGGCTCCCGACGTGTTGCGCGTCGCGGCGTAGCGCGTGGACGCATGGCCGTCGGCCGCCGCGTCGGGCGTTGCCGCCGGCAGGTGACGCAGGCAGTAGAAGCCGTAGTAGACGATCACGACGAAGCACGCGAGCGGCACGACGAATGCGAGCTGCATGTTGCCGCCCGTGTGATCGGAGATCAGCCCCTGGATCAGCGGCACGACCGCGCCGCCGACGATGCTCATCACGAGGATCGAGCCGCCGTATTCGGTGTCCTTGCCGAGGCCGTCGATCGTCAGCCCGTAGATCGTCGGCCAGCACGGGCCGAGGAAGATGCTCACGCACACGGCCGCATAAACAGCCGTGATGTTGTGCACGCTGATCGTGTACGCGAGCAGCGCGATGCACAGGATGCCGTAGACGATCAGCACCTTGGCCGGTCCGACGCGTTTCATCACGAGCGTCGCGACCAGCTTGCCGACGAAGAACGCGAAGAAGGTCGCGAGCAGGTAGCGCGACGCACCGCGCTCAGTGAGGCCGCCGATCTGCATCGCGAGCCGGATCGTGAAGCTCCACACGCCGACCTGCGCGCCGACGTACAGGAATTGCGCGACCACGCCCGCGACGAAGCGCCGGTTGCCGAACAGGCGCGCGAGCGTGCCGCGTGCGTCGATCCGGTGCGTGACCGTGCCCGCACCGTTGCCCTTGCACGCCGGGTACGGCGTGAGCGCGAACACGATGAACACGGCGACGAGCACGACGATCAGCCACTTGTACGGTTCGAGCGTGGCCTGGATCATCGCGAGCTGGTGCGTGTGGGCGTCGGCGGCCGACATCGCCGCGAGCTGCGCATGCGACGCGTCGCCTTCCTTGAAGATCAGGAAGCTGCCCATGTAGACGCCGGCCATCGCGCCGAACGGATAGAACGTCTGCGAGATGTTCAGTCGCCGCGTGCTGGTGTCGCGCGGGCCCATCAGCGTCGAATACGAGTTCGACGCCGTTTCGAGGAACGACAGGCCCGCGGCGATCACGAACAGCGCGACGAGGAACATCCCGTACTTTGCCATCGACGCGGCCGGGAAGAACAGCAGGCAGCCGGTCGTGTAGAGCAGCAGGCCGACGAGGATCGTCGTCTTGTAGCTGAACTTCTTCACGACGGTCGCGGCCGGAATCGCGAGAAAGAAGTAGCCGAGATAGAACGCGGACTGCACGAACGCCGATTCGAAATCGGACAGGAAGAACGATTTCTTGAACTGCGCGATCAGCACGTCGTTCAGGTTCGCGGCGGTGCCCCACAGCGCGAACAGGCAGCACAGCAACGTGAACGCGAAGAGCGGCGTGCGATTCAGGTAATAGCCGTCGGGGGTGTGTTCGATCCGGGTTCGGCTCATGGGTGTCTCCTTCCCAATGTCTCGTCGATGAAGGCGCCGGTCAGAAGCCGGCGTCGCGGAGGAAGCGTTCGAACGTCGCGGCGTCGGCGTACGACTTCTGCGTGCCGAGGCCCGTGACCGAATGCGCGGCGTAGGCGGACGCGTAACGCATCGCGTCGACGGCGTCGCGCGACGCGGCATAGCAGTGCGCGAAGCAGCCGATATATGCATCGCCGGCGCCCGTCGTATCGCGCGCGTCGACCGGCACGCCCGGCACGTGACGCGCGCCGTCGCGCGACACCAGCAGCGAACCGTTGCTGCCGAGCGTGACGAGCACGTGCTTGAGGCCGCGCGCGACCAGCGCTTCGGCGGCACGGGTCGCGCTCTCGCGCGAATCGACCGGCATGCCCGACACGATCGCGAGCTCGGTTTCGTTCGGCACGAAGAATTCGACGGAACGGATGCGCTCGAAATCGAGGTCGGCTACGGCGGGGGCCGGGTTCAGCAACACGGGAATGCCGTGCCGCGCGCCGAATTCGATCGCGTGATAGACGGTGTCGAGCTCGATTTCGAGCTGCAGCACGATCAGCGCGCAGTCGGCGAGCATCGGCGCGGCCGCATCGATGTCGGCCGGTTGCAAATGGCGATTCGCGCCCTTGACGATCAGGATGCTGTTGCTCGAATCGGGCTCGACGAAGATCGGCGCGACGCCGCTCGGCACGCCGGCGACCTTGCGCACGTGCGTGGTGTCGATGCCTTCGCGCTCGAAGTTGCGGATCGTGGCGTCGGCGAACACGTCGTCGCCGACCTTCGTGACCATCACGACGCGCGCGCCGAGGCGCGCGGCCGCGACGGCCTGGTTCGCGCCCTTGCCGCCGCAGCCGAGCTCGAAGTTCGGCGCCTCGAGCGTTTCGCCCCGGGCGGGCATGCGCGTGACGTAGGTCACGAGGTCGACCATGTTGCTGCCGATGACGGCGATTGTCTCCATCTGCGTCTCTTCCTTGGTATGGGCGGCCGCGCGTGTGGGGTCGGCGGCGGCTCGCGACAGGTGATAATAAAATCACATTGGATGTGAAAATGCAATCCTATGGTGTTAGGAGGGTCACTTTGTGGCGGGTGGCAGGCGGGCGGACGAAATCTCCTGCCTCCGCGTCAGAGAGGTTTCGGATTCATCGGGGAATGGGGCAGTCGTCACGCGAACGATGTCGACAGAGAAGACGAACTCACCGGGAAGCGCCGCGTACGCGGGAGCGATCCGTACAGCGCCGCGCCGCGATGATCCAAACGGGAATCGCCGCCGGCTCTACGCAAACGGCACTCGGGGCGGGCGCCGCCGCGCCACGCCGGATGCTTGCTCGCGCGTCGCGACGATGCCCTCGCTCAGCGGTTCACGATCGAATACACGAGCGTGCCGGAGAACATCAACAGCACGAGCGACGCGCCGCGCAGCAGTGTCGACGTGCGGGCGGCCCACGCGCGTTGCGAAGTGAGGATCCCGCCGAGGGACGACCAGCCTACACCGATCGGCGTGAGCACGACCAGAAATACGAGGAGCGCCCATGCAAAATAGTGCGCCGACCTGAACGCGTCCAACGGAAACAGCGTGCTCGAGAACAGCAGCGCTTTCGGATTCATCATCGTCGCGACGAACACGTCGCGAAAGCGCACCGGTGCGATCGATACGTCCTGCAGCACGCGGCTATGCGTCCACAGCTTCAGCGCGAGGAAAAAGATGTAGACCGAACTCGCGAGCTTGACCACGTCATAAAGCCAGGGGCGGCCAGCAGCGAACGCCGACAGGAAGAATCCCCATACGGAAATCGCGATCGCGTAGCCGAGCGCCTCGGCGACCACCAGCGGCCAGGTGCCACGCAGGCCTACCTTCAACCCCGACGACAACAGCAACGTATTGGTCGGCCCCGGCACGATCAGCACCAGCGATACGTACATCGACATCTTCAGCAAGGCTTCCTGAATAGGCACGCGGCCTCCTCCATTCGTCAGTGTCGCGGTTCGCGTGCGGCCAAGGCTGGCGCACCGTCGAAATAGCGATTGCTCTTTACGCGCTGCGGTTCGATCGGCTCGCTCGGCACCGGCTGTCCGATGACGTCCCGGGCGGCTCGCTCTCCTGTTTCGTTGCGCGGCGCGATGCAGGCCACGTTGCACGCTTCGTGGCGGCACCCGGCCCGGTTCGTTTCAGTGCAAATGCGATCTGCGCTTGCATGAACACGCCCGTCTTCATCGCACGGCTTTCGTATTCGCGTGAGACACATCATGACGAATTTCTCTACTGACGAGTCGGATTATTTTTGGGTCGAGATCAATATCGTCGAAATTCGAAAAGGTCGCCATCTTTGTTCTGAAAACAGTGAATTCGTTATTTCTTTCCTGTGAATTCAGTATGCCATTTACCATTTTTTTGACCGCATGATATCGGGTGCGCATGATTAAAATGAAAAAATGAATTTTGTTGTTTCGAAAAAATTAAATCATTTGATTCGCGAAATTTCACCGATATTTTCCGGGATTTAGAATTTCTCTGAATCGCCTGGGATCGATATGAAATTTTTCGAGATATGCCGTCGTGAACGCTGCTATGGTGTGTCGGAGCGGTCAAGTGCATGGTGTGACAATCCTGGCAACAATTGATAAAACCGAAAATATCAATGAGCTGATGGCGATCGCTGCATCGCCAAGTCGATTTGTCGAGGCGTAATCCATTACGCGGTGTGCCGCCGCGTACGATGGGGGATTCGCATTTTTTGCTTAACCGCGCTGAGATTCGCTACGCCTTTTCGGTGCCATTTGTCGTGATGGGACAGGTGCGTCATGACGCGTTATCGGACGCATTTCCGGTTCAACTCGACGAGGCGGCACTATCCATTCAGGTTTTAAATCCTATGGGAAGCGTGTAATGACTAATCCGATCAAGAATATCGTCATCGTGGGCGGCGGCACGGCGGGCTGGATGAGCGCGTCGTACCTCGTGCGGGCGCTCCAGCAGCAGGCGAACATCACACTCGTCGAATCCGCGGCGATCCCGCGGATCGGCGTGGGCGAGGCGACCATCCCGAGTTTGCAGAAGGTGTTCTTCGACTTCCTCGGGATACCGGAGCGGGAGTGGATGCCCCAGGTAAACGGCGCGTTCAAGTCCGCCATCAGGTTCGTGAACTGGAGGAAGTCTCCCGACCGCTCGCGCGACGATCACTTCTACCATTTGTTCGGCAACGTGCCGAACTGCGACGGCGTGCCGCTGACCCACTACTGGCTGCGCAAGCGCGAACAGGGCTTCCAGCAGCCGATGGAGTACGCGTGCTACCCGCAGACCGAGGCGCTCGACGGCAAGCTGGCACCGTGCCTGGCCGACGGCACCCGCCAGATGTCCCACGCGTGGCACTTCGACGCACACCTGGTGGCCGACTTCTTGAAGCGCTGGGCCACCGAACGCGGCGTGACCCGCGTGGTGGACGAGGTCGAGCAGGTTCATCTGAACGAGCGCGGCTACATCTCCAGCCTGTCCACCAAGGAGGGGCGCACGCTGGAAGCGGACCTGTTCATCGATTGCTCCGGCATGCGGGGGCTCTTGATCAACCAGGCCTTGAAGGAACCCTTCATCGACATGTCGGACTACCTGCTGTGCGACAGCGCGGTCGCCAGCTCCGTGCCTGCCGACGACGCCCGCGTGGGGATCGAGCCGTACACGTCGGCGATCGCCATGAACTCGGGATGGACCTGGAAGATTCCGATGCTGGGCCGGTTCGGCAGCGGCTATGTGTTCTCGAGCAAGTTCACATCGCGCGATCAGGCCACCGCCGACTTTCTTCGCCTCTGGGGCCTCTCGGACGCGCAGCCTCTGAACCAGATCAAGTTCCGGGTCGGGCGCAACAGGCGGGCGTGGGTCAACAACTGCGTCGCGATCGGGCTGTCGTCGTGCTTTCTGGAGCCGCTGGAATCGACCGGTATCTACTTCATCTACGCGGCGCTTTACCAGCTCGTGAAGCACTTCCCCGATACGTCGTTCGACCCGCGGTTGACCGACGCGTTCAACGCCGAAATCGTCCACATGTTCGACGACTGCCGGGATTTCGTGCAGGCGCACTATTTCACCGCGTCGCGCGACGACACACCGTTCTGGCGCGCGAACCGGAACGACCTGCGGCTGTCGGACGCCATCAAGGAGAAGGTCGAACGTTACAAGGCGGGGCTGCCGCTGACCACCACGTCGTTCGACGATTCCACGTACTACGAAACCTTCGACTACGAGTTCAAGAACTTCTGGTTGAACGGAAACTACTACTGCATTTTTGCCGGCCTGGGGCTGCTGCCCGACCGGTCGCTGCCGCTCTTGCAGCACCGGCCGGAGTCGATCGACAAGGCCGAGGCGATGTTTGCGCGGATCCAGCGCGAGGCCGAGCGTCTGCGGACGAGCCTGCCGACGAACCACGATTACCTGCGCTCGCTGCGTGAGCGCGACGCGGGGCTGTCTCGCAGCGAGCCCGGGCCGACGCTCGCGACGCCGGAGATCCTGTAGTGGAGCGCGCGCTGGACCGGGTAGGCGCCATCGCGGCCACGCACGCCGCGGTGGCGGCCTGCGATCCGCTGCGGGCGCGCTCGCTCGTTCTGCAACTGCCGGCCCTGAACCGCAAGCAGGATGTACCCGGCATCGTCGGCGTGTTGCGCGAGTTCCTCCCGGCGCACGGCGTGCCCTCGGGCTGGGGCTTCGTCGAAGCCGCCGCCGCGATGCGGGACATCGGGTTCTTCCTCGGGTCGCTCAAGCGGCACGGCCACGAGCCCGTGGACGTGGTGCCCGGCCTCGAGCCGGTGCTGCTCGACCTGGCGCGCGCGACCGACCTGCCGCCGCGCGAGACGCTCCTGCACGTGACGGTCTGGAATCCCGCGGCGGCCGACACGCAGCGCAGCTACACCGGGCTAGGCGACGAAGCGCACCTGCTCGAGAGCGTGCGCATCTCGATGGCGGCCCTCGAGGCGGCCATCGCATTGACCGTCGAGCTGTCCGACGTGCCGCTGCGGTCGCCCGCGTTCGCGCAAGGGTGCGACGAGCTGACGGCCTACCTGCAGAAAATGGTCGACTCGATCGTTTACGCGTACCGCTTCATCTCGGTGCAGGTCTTCTACGACGAACTCCGCCCGTTCTACGAACCGATTCGAGTCGGCGGCCGGAGCTACCTCGGCCCCGGTGCCGTCGAGATGCCCCTCTTCGTGCTGGAGCACGTGCTGTGGGGCGCGCAATCGGACCATCAGCCTTATCGGGAATTCAAGGAGACGTACCTGCCCTACGTGCTTCCCGCGTTCAGGACGATCTACGCGCGCTTCGCCGATGGGCCGTCGCTCGTCGACCGCGTGCTCGGCGACGCGCAAGCGGACCGTGCGCGGGGCGAGCCCGTCGGGGCAGGGTTGGCGGCCCTCGACCGGGTGTTCGAGGTTCTGCTGCGCTTCCGGGCGCCGCACGTCAAATTGGCGGAGCGGGCGTACGAAGTCGGGCGAAGCGGCCCCACGATCGGCAGCGGCGGCTACGCGCCCAGCATGCTCGGCGATTTGCTCACGCTCACGCGTGCGGCACGGTCGCGCGTTCGCGCCGCGCTCGACGGGCCCTGACGCCCGACGCGCGCGGCCATGTGTTCCATCTCACCAGGAGAGTTAGCCCCCATGACTCAGCAGAGCCCCGCAAACGGGCGCGACAGCAACCACTTCGATGTGATCATCCTCGGCTCTGGCATGTCGGGCACCCAGATGGGAGCCATCCTGGCCAAACAACGGTTTCGCGTGCTGATCATCGAGGAGTCGTCGCACCCGCGGTTCACGATCGGCGAATCGTCGATCCCCGAGACGTCGCTGATGAACCGCATCATCGCCGATCGCTACGGCATTCCGGAGCTCGATCACATCACGTCGTTCTATGCGACGCAGCGTTACGTCGCGTCGAGCACGGGCATCAAGCGCAACTTCGGCTTCGTGTTCCACAAGCCCGGCGAGGAGCACGACCCGAAGGAGTTCACGCAGTGCGTCATTCCCGAGTTGCCGTGGGGGCCGGAGAGCCATTATTACCGGCAGGACGTCGACGCCTACCTGTTGCAGGCCGCCATCAAATACGGCTGCACGGTTCGCCAGAAGACGACCGTGACCGAATACCACGCCGACAAGGACGGCGTCGCGGTGGCCACCGCGCAGGGCGACCGGTTCACCGGCCGGTACATGATCGACTGCGGCGGGCCCCGCGCGCCGCTCGCGACCAAGTTCAATCTTCGCGAAGAGCCGTGTCGTTTCAAAACGCATTCGCGCAGCCTCTACACGCACATGCTCGGGGTCAAGCCGTTCGACGACATCTTCAAGGTCAAGGGGCAGCGCTGGCGTTGGCATGAGGGAACCCTGCACCACATGTTCGAGGGCGGCTGGCTCTGGGTGATTCCGTTCAACAACCACGCGCGTTCGACCAACAATCTGGTGAGCGTCGGCCTGCAGCTCGACCCGCGTATCCACCCGAAAACGGACATCTCCGCGCAGCAGGAATTCGACGAATTCCTCGCGCGGTTCCCGAGCATCGCGGCGCAGTTTCGGGACGCCGTGCCGGTGCGCGACTGGGTCAGGACCGACCGCCTGCAGTTCTCGTCGAGCGCGTGCATCGGCGACCGCTACTGCCTGATGCTGCACGCGAACGGGTTCATCGATCCGCTTTTCTCCCGCGGGCTCGAGAACACCGCGGTGACCATCCATGCGCTCGCGGCGCGCCTCATCAAGGCGCTGCGCGACGACGACTTTTCCCCCGAGCGCTTCGAGTACATCGAGCGCCTGCAGCAGAAGCTGCTGGACCACAACGACGACTTCGTCAGCTGCTGCTACACGGCGTTCTCGGACTTCCGGCTGTGGGATGCGTTCCACCGGCTGTGGGCGGTCGGCACGATCCTCGGGCAGTTCCGGCTCGTGCAGGCACATGCGAGGTTCCGCGCGTCTCGCGACGAGCGCGACCTCGATCGCCTCGACGACGAGGCCCCGTACCTCGGGTTCCTGTGCGCGGACATGGAGGGGTACTACCAGTTGTTCAACGACGCCAAAGCCGAGGTCGAGGCCGTGAGCGCCGGGCACAAGTCGGCGGAGGAGGCCGCGGCGCGGATTCACGCCCTCATCAACGAACGGGAATTCGCGAAGCCGATGTTCGGCTTCGGGTACTGCATCACCGGCGCCAAACCGCAGCTCAACAACTCGAAGTACAGCCTGCTGCCGGCGATGAAGCTGCTGCACTGGACGCAGACCAGCGCGCCGGCGGAGGTGAAAAGGTACTTCGACTACAACCCGATGTTCGCGCTGCTCAGGGCGTACGTCACGACCCGCATCGGCCTGGCGCTGAAGTAGTCGGTCGACCTCCGGAATGAAAATGATAGACGACGTTCAATTGAATCAGGTGGGTGCCCGGGAGCATCCCGCGGGGGCGTACGATGCGACCACGCGCGTGGCCGCGAGCTGGTACGTCGCGATGCGCTCGAGCGACCTCAAGGACAAGCCGGCGGCGCTGACGCTCTTCGGCCGGCCGTGCGTCGCGTGGCGCGGTGCGACGGGCCGGGCCGTGGTGATGGATCGCCACTGCGCGCACCTTGGCGCGAACCTGGCCGACGGGCAGGTCGAGGACGGGTGCATCCGGTGCCCGTTTCACCACTGGCGGTACGACGAGCACGGCCAGTGCGTGCATATCCCCGGCCACAGCGCGGCGGTGTGCCGGCTGGAGCCCGTCCCGCGCGGGGCGCGGCAGCCGACGTTGGTTACCGTCGAGCGGTACGGCTATGTGTGGGTCTGGTACGGCTCCCCACAGCCGCTGCATCCGCTGCCCGAAATCGCCGCGGCCGACGTCGACAACGGCGACTTCATGCACCTGCATTTCGCGTTCGAGACGACGACGGCGGTCTTGCGGATCGTCGAGAACTTCTACGACGCGCAGCACGCGACCCCCGTCCATGCGCTCCCGATATCGGCCTTCGAGCTCAAGCTCTTCGACGATTGGCGCGAATGGCCGGAGGTCGAGTCGCTGGCGCGGGCGGGCGCGTGGTTCGGCGCCGGGATCGACTTCACCGTGAACCGGTACTTCGGGCCGCTCGGCATGCTGTCGCGCGCGCTGGGCCTGAACATGTCGCAGATGAACCTGCATTTCGACGGCTACCCCGGCGGGTGTGTGATGACCGTCGCCCTGGACGGAGACGTCAAATACAAGCTGCTCCAGTGTGTGACGCCGGTGAGCGACGGCAAGAACGTCATGCACATGCTCATCTCGATCAGGAAGGTGGGCGGCGTCCTGCGCCGCGCGACCGACTACGTGCTGTTCGGACTCCAGACCAGGCAGGCCGCGGGGTACGACGTCAAGATCTGGAACGGGATGAAGCCGGACGGCGGCGGCGCGTACAGCAAGTACGACAAGCTCGTGCTCAAGTACCGCGCGTTCTATCGCGGCTGGGTCGACCGCGTCGGCGCGAGCGAGCGGCAAGGCATGAGTCGACAGCCCTAGCCGGAATCGGCGGCCGGCCGGCCGCCGCTCGGCATCGCGTCGATCGAGGTGGTGAACGCGAGCGAACGGAACGCGGACAGCTCCAACCCGCCGCCCGGCGTCGCGACCGCACGCCAGGATGACAGGCCGATTACCGTTTTGTCATCCACGCCGTTCGCGCCCGCACGGAGCGCGGCCGTGTCGCCGTTTCCGGGTAACATCGCCGGATGTTCCCACGAAAGCGACGGAGCCGGCCATGCGCATCCTGATAGTCGAAGACGAACCGAAGACGGGCGCGTACCTGAAGAAGGGGCTCGAGGAATCGGGTTTCAGCGTCGATCTCGCGAAGGACGGCGGCGAAGGGCTGACGCTCGCGCAGGAAGAGCGTTACGACGTGATCGTGCTCGACGTGATGCTGCCCGTGCTCGACGGCTGGGGCGTGCTCAAGCGGCTGCGCGACACGCATACGACGCCGGTGCTGTTCCTGACCGCGCGCGACGACGTGCAGGACCGCGTGCACGGCCTCGAACTCGGCGCCGACGACTACCTCGTGAAGCCGTTCGCGTTCGTCGAACTGCTCGCCCGCATCCGCACGCTCGCGCGTCGCGGGCCGCCGCGCGAGACCGAACACCTGGCGGTCGGCGATCTGGAAATCGACGTGGTGCGCCGCCGCGTGAAGCGCGGCGCCACGCGGATCGACCTCACGCCGCGCGAATTCTCGCTGCTGCAACTGCTCGCGCGCCGGCAGGGCGAGGTACTGAGCCGGACGCAGATCGCATCGTACGTGTGGGACATGAATTTCGACAGCGACACCAACGTCGTCGAGGTCGCGATCCGGCGCCTGCGCGCGAAGATCGACGACGCGTTTCCGGTCAAGCTGATCCATACGGTGCGGGGCGTCGGCTACGTGCTCGAACCGAAGGACGACGCATGACGCGCCCGCGTTCGCTGGCCGCGACGCTCGCGCTCGCCTTCGCCGCGACCACGCTCGCCGCGTTCGCGCTCGTCGGCGCGTATGTGTATGCGGGCCTCGAGCGGCAGGTGAACACGCAGGACGATCTCGACATCGTGCTGGCCGCGCGCCACACGCGCCGGCTCGCGGGCGAGCTCGAGTCGCTCGATGCGGTGCGCGCGCACACGGAGCGGCTGACGAGCCAGGTGCTGGGCAACGAGGCGATGTCGATGGCCGCCGTCGATGCGCGGGGCGACGTGCTCGTGCGCCACAACGTCCGGCTCGCCGCGCTCGACGATGCGCCCGCGGCCGCATCGGTTCCACTTGCCGACGCGCAGTTGTTCGCGCCGCACGCGGTGCCGATTCCCGCGAGCGACCGGATCACGGCCGATCGGCTCGTCACGTGGACTGCCGCCGGCGGCACGCCGATGCGCGGCGTCGTGATCGAGGCGGCGCTCGGCGATCGCACGCCGATCCGCATCGCGATCGCCCGCAACATGCGCGACCGGGCCGATCTGCTCGACGGCTACCGTGATCGGCTCAAGCTTGCCGGCGGCGTGGGCGCGTTGTTCGCGCTACTGCTCGGGTACTGGCTGATCCGCACGGCGCTCGCGCCGCTGCGCGAGATCGTCGACAACACCGGCCGGATCACGGTCGACAAGCTCGATACGCGGCTCGATGCGTCGCGCGCCCCTCCGGAATTGCGCGCGCTCGTCGATGCGCAGAATGCGATGCTCGGCCGCTTGCAGCAGGCGTTCGCGCATCTGTCGCAATTCAGCGCCGATCTCGCGCACGACCTGCGCACGCCGCTGAACAACATGCGCGGCGCCACCGAAGTCACGCTCGCGCGGCCGCGTTCGACCGACGAGTACCAGGCGTTGCTCGAATCGAATCTCGAGGAATACGATCGTCTCGCGCGGATGATCGAGAACGTGCTGTTTCTCGCCCGCGCCGAGCATCCGAGCTTCGTCACCCGGCAGCGCGCGTTCGACGTGCGCGACGAACTCGAGCGCATCGCGGAGTATTTCGAGGGGCTCGCCGACGAAGCGGGCTCGGCGTTGCGCGTCGAAGGGCAGGGGCAACTGACCGCCGATGTCGAGCTGTTCCGGCGCGCCGTCGGCAACCTGCTCGCGAACGCGCTGCGTTACACGCCCGCCGAGGGCGTCATCACACTGAGTGTCGATGAAACCGCCGATGCGGTGCGCGTCGTCGTCGCGAATCCGGGCGAGCCGATCGATCCCGCGCTGCTGCCGCGGATCTTTGACCGGTTCGTGCGCGGCGACCCCGCGCGTAGCGGCGGTGCGCCGGGCGGCACCGCCGGGCTCGGCCTCGCGATCGTGCGCTCGGTGATGGAACTCCACGGCGGCACCGCGCAGGTCGAAAGCGACGCGTTCGGCACACGTTTCGTGCTCACGTTCAACCGGCCGCCGGCAGCGTGACGGCGGGTCCGGACCGTGCGGCCGCCGCATGTTCCTTCGCGCCGATTTTCGATTCCGCGTCCGTGCCTGCGCTCGCCTGCCAGCCGCCGCCCAACGCCTTCAGCAACCCGACTTCGGCCTCGATCCGGCGCGCGTCGATCTGATCGGCCGTGCGCCGGTTCGTCAGCGCGATCGTCTGCGCGGTCACCACGTCCAGATAGCTGACGGCGCCCGCGTTGAAGCGATTCGTCGTCAGCCGCAGCGACAGGTCGGCCGCGTCGGTCGCGCGCTGCTGGCTGCCGGCTTCGGACGCGAGTGCATCGAGCGCCGATAACTGATCCTCGACCTGCTGGAACGCGACGAGCACGGTTTGCCGGTAGTCGGCGACCGCACTGTCGTATTGCGCATGCGCGCCGCGCAGCGACGCGCTGCGGCGCCCGCCGTCGAACAGCGTGCCGGCGAGCTGCGGGCCGAGCGACCAGAACAGGCTCGGCGCGGCGAGCCACGGCGCGAAGAACGAACTCTCGAGGCCTGCGCTCGCCGACAGCACGAGATCCGGGAAGAACGCGGCGCGCGCCTCGCCGATCCGCGCGTTCGCGGCCGCGACTCGGCGCTCGGCCGCCGCGATGTCGGGCCGCCGCTCCAGCAGTTGCGACGGCACGCCAGCCGGCACGGCCGGTACTTGGAACGGCTGCACGTGCGGCGGCAGCGTAAACGTCGACGCGCTCTCGCCGACGAGCGTCGCGATCGCATGTTGCAACTGCGCACGCGACGCGTCGATGTCGGTGTCCTGCGTGCGCGTCGATTCGAGCTGGGCCTCGGCTTGTGCGACCGCCGACGCATCGATCGCACCGGCCGCGAGCTGCTGCTCGAGCAGCGTCAGTGCGCGCGCGTACGCGCGCACCGTGTCGTCGAGCAGTTGCTTCTGCGTGTCGAGCGAGCGCAGCGCGAAATAGTCGGTCGCGAGTTCGGCCGTGACCGAGAGCTTTACGGCCTGCAGATCGGCCGCGCTCGCGGCGGCGTTCGCTTGCGCGCCCGTCACCGCGTCGCGTACACGGCCGAACACGTCGGGTTCCCAACTCGCGGCCACGCCCGCCTGATAGTCGGGCGTCGTCTTGCCGGCGAGCGACGAGCCGAGCCGGTTTTGCGATACGCGAGCACGGCTTTGCGCGGCACCCGCGGTGAGCGTCGGCAGGAGCCCGGCGTGTTGATAGTCGACCGTCGCGCGTGCCTGCCGCAACGCGGCGACGGCTTTCTTCACCGTCTGGTTCGACACGTCGACGCGCGCTTCGAGCGCGTTCAGGCCGGCGTCGTCGAAGACGGTCCACCAGGCGCCGCGCGCGGCGGCGTCGGCCGGCGTCGCGGCGCGCCAGCCGGCCTGCGCGGCCGGTGCGCCCGCGTAGTGCGCGGGCACCGCGACGGCGGGCGGCGAATAGGGCGGCAGCGTCGAGCAGGCGGTCAGTGCAGCGGCGGCGCCGAGTGCGGCGACACGGCGAGCGAACGGGAGCGGATGAAGGCAGCGCATGGCGGATATCTCTTGAGTCGTCGATGGTTCAGCCGCGCGCGGGCGCCGAAACCGGCGTCGACGCGGCCGTCGCGGCACCGTCAGCGCTGGCGGCGTGCATCGGCGGCGCGACGCGCGTGGCGGTGGCGGGTTGCGCGGGTCGAGTGGCAGAAGCGCCAACAGGCGCCGCATCGTGCGCGGTCGACACGATCTTCACGGCTTCGCCCGCCGTGATCGCATCGCCCGGGTTGTCGATCACGCGATCGGCTGCCGCGAGCCCCGCGACGATCTCGACGCGCGTGCCGAAATCGCGCCCGATCTGCACGGTCTTCAGCGCGGTTCGGCCGTTCGCGCCGACGGTGGCGACCGTCACGCCGTTCGGGCGGAACAGCAGCGCACTGACAGGCAGAGCGAGCGCCGGCGCCGCGCTCGGCACGGCGAGATGCGCCTGCGCATACGCGCCGGGCATCAGCGTGCCGTCGTGATTGTCGACGTCGATCTCGACGCGCAGCGTGCGCGTGACGGGGTCGATCGCGCCCGCGCTGCGCGCCACCCGCGCGGCAAGCCGCCGCCCCGGATACTGCGGCGTCGTCAGGTAGACCGGCGTGCCGGTCGATACGCCGGTCGCACTGTCCTGCGGCACGTCGACGAACACGCGCAGCGTGTCCGTCTGTTCGAGATGGAACAGTTCGCCGGACAGGCCCGGGCTGCCCGGCGTGCCGCCTGCGGTGACCAGCGTGCCGACGTCGACGTTGCGTGCGGTGATCACGCCGTCGAACGGCGCGGTGACGGATTCGTACGACACGAGTTCGGCAAGATGCGCGACGTTCGCCTGCGCGGACGCGAGCATCGCGCGCTTCGCGTTCATGTCCGCGACCTTCGTGTCGGTGTCCTGCTGCGACACCGATTGCGTTTTCAGCATGTCCTGCCAGCGCTGCGCGGTCGATTTCGCGTAGTCGTAGTTCGCCTGCGCGCTCGCTTCGTCGGCGCGCGCCTGGCGCAATTGCGCATCGAGATCGGGCGCCGAAATCCGCGCGAGCGTCTGGCCGGCCTTCACGTGCGTGCCGAGATCGGCGCTCCAGTGCGCGACGTAGCCGCTCGTGCGCGCATAGATCGACGCGTCCGCATAGGGCGCCACGGAGCCGGGCAACGTCAGCGTCTGGTCGGCCGGCGCCGCGCCGGGCACGACGACCGACACCGGCAGCGCCTGTTGCGCGGCTACCTGTGCACGCTGAGCGGCGCGTGCATCGATACGCGGCACGATGCCGAGCGCGAGCAGCGCGGCGGCGAATGCGACGGCCGCGAGCGGCACGGCCAGCTTGCGGCCGCGGCGGGCCGGCGGGGTG
>NZ_PREY01000033.1:0-82000 GCF_002959955.1 Burkholderia sp. BE12
AAAAGTCGCCCTCGTCGCGTGCATGCGCAAACTGCTCATCACGCTCAATGCCATCGCCCGCTCGGGCGAGCGGTGGCAGCCGGATTTCAAGGGCGCATGACATGGGCTGTCTCAAGATGGTTGCTGTTTGTATGTTTTGTGTACGGCTTCTTGGCACCTTGCACCGGGCAAACGGCGGCGTTCCACGCGGAGCGAGGCGTAACGCACCGAGCACGTCGTATTGCAGGTCCGGATGCAACTTACAAGTAGTGTGTATTGCTTGTTAATTGAGCAAAGCCTCGGATTGGACAGCCGTCAGCGGCCCGCTACGATCCTGGAGAATCGGCGGTACGACTCGGCGTTGCGGAAGGGAGCGGGGCGCTCGTGACAACCGGCGCCGGACGGGAAAACCGGGCTGGTCAGTCGGCGGAGCGCCGCTTGCCGGTCTTGTTGCGATTGCTGTCGATGTTCTGCTTCGGTACCGGCTGGCGCATCCCTTCGGTAATCAGCCGGATTGCCAGCTCGCGCCAGAGGTGGAACGCGGCGGTGACCTCGCCGAGATCGCCGCCGGTGACCACTTTGACGGTGAGCCCACGGATCACTGCGCTGGTGAGCCATTCGACCCGCTTGACGGTTTCTCCGGCCGGGCTGCCCACGGCTTCGATAACACCGTCGCTCAGATTCGAGAATCCGTCGGTGAAGCGCCCGTGAACCGCGGCGATTGCGCGATCGAGCTCGGGATCGCTTCGCCTGGCCAGTTCGATTTCCATGCTCGCGGCAAACAACGGTGTGCCGATCAATTCTCCAGCCACATCCAGTAACCGCTCAATGCGTTGGAGCGGGTCCGCTACGTTTTGCGCCGCCTCCTGGATGCGCATGAGGCGTGCGCTGATGAGTTGTTCCTGCGCGGCCGCCATCAATTCCGCCTTGGTCGGAAATTGATGCTGCATGGCACCCATGCTCATGGCTGCAGCTTTTCGAATGGCCAGCGTGGTCGCCCCCGAATAGCCGACGGTGTGCAGCAGGTCGATCGCGGCGTTCAAGACTCGCTCGCGTGTCGCTTGGCTTCGTTCTGCTTGCGTGGGTCGGCGTGCGTGCAGTTTGTCGCGAGGGGGTCGATCTATCGTCATTTCCACTTATGCCTCGATCGTGGGCATCGTCATATCGTGTTCAATCGGTGCCGACTGCGCCGGATGTGCAGGATTCGCCTATTGCGGCGAATTTTTCGTCTCTGTGCGTCGGGTAGTCGACAAGTGGCAATTATTGCATTCCTCGTTGCTACCGGAACAGCTGCCGCATGCCTTCTCCATCCTCTTGAAAAAGAGTCGACCTGTTTCAGGATGGGCACAGAAATGAAAAAAGGCCGGCTGGAAGCCGACCTTTTAGAAAACAGATGGTGCCCGGGAGACGACTCGGTCACGCATGCGCCCCCAGCTGCGCTTGCAAGCGCAGCCTTCGAACCTTTACGCAAAGCGCGCAGACGCCTGGCTTCCTTGGGCTTGAAATGAAAAAAGGCCGGCTAGAAGCCGACCTTTTTTCATGAATCAAGTGGTGCCCAGGAGAGGACTCGAACCTCCACGATGTTGCCACCGCTAGGACCTGAACCTAGTGCGTCTACCAATTCCGCCACCTGGGCACGTTTCGCTTGCTGCGATGCGAAGACTGCTATTGTAGCGTGTCTTGCCGGGCTGTCAACATAATTTGACGTTGGGGACGAAAATAATTTAGCGGGCTTGCCGGGGACACCGGGCAGTGAAGTCGAAGAATGCTGAAGGCGATAAACGGAGCCGGCGTCGGATGGCGTTGAACAATCATCGCCCTCGTCGCGCCAGCTTCGCCCCGTGCCAGGTACGTCGGTTGCTCGAAGGACCACGTAAGCTTTTGCAAGGAGAGCGACATGCCCGAACGGAAAACGATCGAGCGAGCACGCGCCGACAAGCGCGCAGGGAAGTCACCGAGCACGCAAGCAGGTGAGTTCGTCAAGGAGGAGGTCGACCGCGTACGCAGCGGCAAGCACGGTGTGCGCTCCGCCCGGCAGGCAGTGGCGATCGGCTTGTCGAAGGCCCGGCGCGCGGGCGTCGACCTGAAGCCGCCCACGAAGGGCAAGGCAAGCGAAGCGACGCGCAAGAAGGCCGCGCAGGACGCCGCTGCGGGCCAAGGCAGGAAGATGACGGGCCAAAGCACGGAATCGAAAGCAAAACGTTCCCGAACCACGACCGCCGTGTTGAAGCGCGAGAGCAAGGCCGGGGCATCGACAGGCGCGATGTCGAAGCAGGCGAAGAGCGCCGCGGCGCGTCGTCCGGCCGCCAGCCGCTCCGCGGCGGCCAAGAAGGCCGCGCAGACCAAGGGCGCGGCGGGTCGCTCCGCGGCGGCGAAGAAGGCGGCGCGGACGCGGGCGGCGCATGCGCACCAGGGGCATCGGTAAGGTCCGAATGGGTGGAGCGACGGTTTCTCGATAGTGGGGGCGCCGAAACCTCGGCGGGACGGGCGGAGCCTTTGCATGTCGACGCGTGCGGAATGGCGGCCGCTACGTTCCGACGTTTCCGACCGCCCGTGACGCCGGGCACCGATGCGGCCATGCCGGTTGCCGCTACCCGAATGACTGTTGGGGTGGAGAAAGCTGCCTGAAGCGTTTCCACAGCTTTTTCATCCGAACATAATCGGCAGCCACGCGTGCAGCCCAGAACCCTCGCGCGAACGCTGCGCCCGATGCGGTAGCGGAATGGGTAAGGGGGAGCGAATCCAGCAGACGGTGGGCCACCACTGCGTCGTTGCGCCAGCCCAGGTCGTCCTGCAAGGTACTCAACGTCGCGACGTAATGCTTCACGGCCGATTTCGAAAATAGCGAAGCAAAGAATTCCGTGGCATACCGAAGTTTCTTTGCTGCAATACGAGCCCGATGCCGGCGGCGATCGTCGAGACCGGCCAGCCCTCGGCCTCGTTTGAGCAGCTTGTCGTGCCTGCGGCGCAGGATGTCGGATGCAAGCCGCTTCGCCGGCTTTTGCAGGGTTTCGCACGCCTGCTGCGCCATGCCGTCACGCCATCCTGCGCCATTGAGCCAATGCGTCAGTTGAAGCATCAGTCGCGTATAACGGACGGAATTTGCAGCCGCGGCTGCATGGGCGCGCTTTTTCGTTGCAATCTGCTTGCATGCGCGTTCCACGGCACGACGTTCTTCTTTCTTGTCCGTCTCTGCAAGTGCCTGGCCAAGTGTCGAGCGGGTGAGCACTTCCCAGTCGCGCGCATCCCCAAGTTCCGATGCGATCCAGCGCAATTCGTCCTGAAGCCCCGGATAAGCGGGAATGACCTTATCGAACAGATCGAGCGCGGAGCGCAAGCGCCTGAGACCGACGCGCATCTGATGGACACTTGACGGGTCGTGACCGGATACGACTCCTCGTTCGTTCGCGTGAATCTGTTCGAGGCAATTGCGTGCAATCTTGCTGAATGCCGTCTCGACGCTGTCTCGTTTGTGAAGCGTCACCGGCCGCGCCTTGACGGGCGTCTGATGTCCTTGCAGAAGCATTTCATAGCCGCGGTCGGCCTTGCTCATGTAGTCGAAGCGCAGCGGGACTGTTTCCAGCAGATCGAGCGCGATTCGATAAAGACGGTCGGGCTCACCCTGCTTCAGTTCCATTTCGACAGCTGCGATGGAAGTCGATGCCGTGTCGGTATCGATGGTGCCTTCATCGATCGCGAACTCGATTTCCTCGCCGGCTTGCAAGCGCAATGGCAAAACGGTGCGGCGAATCCTCGTGACGAAGCGCGCTTCGAGTTGCGCGGCCGTGTGTTCGTCGCGGATGAGCTTTCCCACGCCGCTATCGGCAGGTATCGCATCGTAGAACAATCTCAAATCGGGAGCGTCGCCCTCGACCGGCATTTCGAATTCGTCGCGCTCGTACAGGCCAGCCTCTGCGGATCCGTCGAGCTTGATCGTCTGGATGGTCTTGTCGTTGTGATTTCGCACGCGCAGGGACGCATTGCACTGACGAAATGCCAGGTCAGACGTGTCGTAGTAGGTGCTGGTCAGCAGTGTTTCCGGCAAGGCGGCGTCCTTGCAATCCGAGAACATGGGCGCCTCGCGGATTTTGCCGACGTCCTTGAGGTCGACCAGCAGCTTCAATTCGCTTTCCATTGCACCTCCTTGCTCGTCACCGTCCGGGTAGTCCCGACGTCGTCGTGCGGCGAAGCGACTGATTCGACTGAACCGGCGAGCATTTTTCGCGCCCCTGACACCCGCGCGCGGGCTTGATGGGAACGGTCACGCAGGCTCGGAGTGTCGACTTTCGTTCCCATCGCCCAGCCCCCCGCCGCGCGGGCAGAGATATTTGCGCCAGCGAGGTAAAACATACAAATCGACGGAGGTGCGGTAGTACGGAATCGAGACGATCAAAAGCGCGTTCATCCGCCGGGTACAGGTTTTGCAACGTGAAGGAAAGCGTGCTCCGCATGGACTATTAGCTGGGAGGCTCGTCATGGAACCGCGCGATCCGAAAGTTCATTATCAGGCCAATATCTGGCGGGGCGAGATGCGTGGCTCGTGATGGCGTGATACGCGGATTGAAGGTGCTTGCCCGCTGGGTGCCGGGCATCGAATGGGTCAGGGCGTACCGGATAGCGTGGCTGCCGGGCGACGCAATCGCGGGCGTAACGCTCAGCGCCGTGCTGGTGCCCGCCGGTATGGCCTACGCGACTGCGTCCGGCCTTTCACCCGCGTCCGGACTCTATGCCTCGATTGCCGCGCTGGTCACCTATGCTGCGTTCGGACCGAGCCGAATCCTCGTGCTCGGACCAGACTCCGCGCTCATCGCGCTCATCGCGGCGAGCGTCATGCCGCTCGCGCACGGCAACCTCCAGCATGCGGCCGCGCTCGCGAGTGCGCTGGCATTGCTCTCCGGAGCCATCTGTCTGGCGGTAGGCCTGACCCGGCTGGGCTTCATCACCGATCTGCTCTCCACGCCGATCCGCTACGGCTATCTGAACGGCATCATTGTGACGATCATCGTCAGTCAGTTGCCGAAGCTGCTCGGTCTGGCGGTGCATGAAGCACCGATTCCGCAACAATTGCGCGAGCTCGCAAGCGCCGTCGCTTCAGGAAAGACCAACTTCGCGGCATTGACGATCGGTGTGCTGTCGCTGGCCGTGATCCTGGCGTTCAAACGCTGGATGCCGAAAGTGCCGGGTGTTCTGGTCGCCGTGGCGGTGGCGACGGTCGGGAGCGCGCATTTCGATCTGGTCGCACGGGCGCGCGTGAGTGTGGTGGGCGCCTTGCCTCAGGGGTTGCCGCTGCCGGATTTTCCGGCGTTAGCCTCGAACGAGTGGCTTGCGCTATCCGCGAGCGCCGCCGCCGTCGCGTTGGTGTCGTTTACCGACATCAGCATGCTGTCGCAGATCTATGGTGCCCGTAGCGGCGGCGACGTCGACCGCAATCGCGAATTCGTGGCACTCGGTATCGCGAACGTCACGGCCGGACTCTTTCATGGGTTCTCCGTCGCGGCCAGCGGATCGCGCACGCCGGTCGTCGAGGCAGCGGGCGCGAAGAGTCAGGCCTGCGGCCTGATCGCGGCGCTCATCGTTGCGGCGTTGCTGCTTTTCGCGCCGCAGGCACTGCGTGATACGCCGCACGCTACACTCGCGGCCGTCGTCGTGGCTGCATCGCTCTCGTTGATCGAAATCAGCGGGATGCGACGGCTCTACCGGTTGCGTCGTCCGGAATTCGTGCAGTCGCTCGCATGCTTTGCCGGAGTCGTGCTGTCGGGCGTGGTGGTCGGCGTGGGCATCGCCCTCGGGCTTGCCGTGCTGACCTTTCTCTGGCGGGCGTGGCGCCCTTATTCAGCGGTGCTCGGCCGGCGCGACGGCGTGAAGGGCTATCACGATGTCGCGCGTCATCCCGACGCGCGGCGCATTCCCGGCCTGGTTCTTCTGCGCTGGGATGCACCGCTGTTCTTTGCCAATGCAGAAATCTTTTACGAGCGCGTCATGACTGCTGCACGCACTGCGCCAACCCGCACACACTGGCTCGCCATTGCGGCCGAGCCCGTGACGGATATCGATGTCACAGCGGCCGACATGCTGGCGAGGCTCGACGACGAACTCGACGATTTGCATGTGCAGCTATGCTTCGCGGAACTCAAGGGCCCGGTCAAGGACATCCTGAAACGGTACGGACTGTTCGAGCGGATCGGCGAAGAGCACTTTATGCCAACGGTCGGCGAAGCCGTGTCGGCGTATCTGAAATCCCACTCGGTCGACTGGCATGATTGGGAAGGAGACGCGTGATCCTCGCGCCGGGTGCCGACGTCAGTAGCAATACGAACGATCACTGTTTCTTCGGCGACGCCGCGGCAGGCGCGGATGAATCGGCTGTGTCCGCGCTCGGCGTGCCCGGCGGCAGATGCAGTCCTTTTCCCTTTTTGCGCTGCCCTGGCGGCGGAGCGGTGGGTTGTTGAGACTGCATTGCCGTTATCAGTTGCTGGCATGGCAGCGGTTTGTGATTGCTCGGTGCAATCAGCGGAATCAGGGCGGCAAACGGATTAAGAAGACCGAGGCCGACCATCGCGCCGCCGCGTAACGCGAGGGCGGTCGGATTCACACCGACATGCGGATTCTTGAAGGTGCCCTTGACGTAGAGCGGCGAGCGCAGCGTGAAAATACGCAGACCCTTCGTGTGCGGGTGCACGCCGAGATCCATCGTTTCGTCCTTCATGTTCACCTTGCCGTCGACGTTGATCACCGCGTCGTCCGTATCGAGCGCGAACGCGTGCGAATCGAGAATGCCATCCGTGACGACGAAATCGGCGGCGGCACAGTTGATATGCACGACGCGTTCGCCATAGAGCTTTTCGTATACGACATTGGCCACGTTGAGGCCCGCGGCTTCCAGCAGCAGACGGCTGAGCGTGCCGTCGGTGACGAGCAGCTTCACCTCGCCATTGGAGGTGGCCGCGAGCGCCGCCGGCGTATTGCCTGTCGCGGACAACTGCGCGTCGCCGTTGACTTCGCCGAGCGCGCTCTGCATCGTCTTCACGGTCGGCAGCAATTGCTTCAGCCTGAGATGGCGCATTTGCGTCGAAGCGCGGGCCTTGAGCGGTCTCGCGCTGCCGTCGAGATGGAGGTTCGACGCCATCGAGCCGCCCGCGACGCCGAACTTCAGAGGCTCCAGCGACAGCACGCCGTCGGTCATCACGATGTGCGTGTACAGATCCGTAACGGGCAGTGCCGGGTTCCTGACGATGCGGCGGCCCGTGAATTTCACGTCGGCGTCGATCGCCTTCCAGCGCTCGGTCCTGAAGCCTTCGGTAGGCACGGCCTTGTTCGGCGGCTGCCGTGCGGCGACGCCGCGCTTCGCCTTGCTCGCGTTACTGTCCGCGCCCACCACCGGCGCGAGATCCTTGAACTGCAGCAGATTCGAAACCAGCTCGCCTTTGAGCAGCGGACGCGGCTGACGCTGTGTATAGATCAACGTGCCATTCAGGTCGCTTCCGCCCACCCGGCTTGTAAATTTTTCATAGCGGAACACGCTGCTGCCCGACTGGATGTTGCCTGTCAGGTGACCTTCCGTTGCATAGGGCGGTGTCGCGGGAAGCGTGATGCCCGTCAATTGATACAGGCGATCCATGCTGGAGCCTTGCAGCCACAGGCGCAAATCGACGGCAGCCAGATGCGCGAGGTTCGTGACGGTGCCGACCAATGAGATACGCAGGTCGCCTGCCTTGACGTCAGCCTGCACGGGGATGGGCCGCGAGGCGTCCTGCAGGGCAAGCAGGCCGCCAAGCTTGCCGCTGCCCGACACGGGGGAACGGCGGTAGCTGCCTGTTACTGTCCAGCCGATGCCGTATTGCGGTTCGTTCTTCTGCTGCGCGACGGAGGCAGTGGTTCCACTTGCGTCGGTCTGGCCAGCCGACGCGCTGCTTCCGCGCGTAGTCGCCGGCGCCGGCACGCCCGACGCTTCCGATGCAGTCGCTTTTGCCTGTGCGCTCAGTTGTTGCGCACCTCGCTTGCCGACGGCCTCGGCCGACGCGCTGCGTGACTTTCGTTCTTGCTGCCTGAGCGCTTCGCCGATCGGAATCGGTTGGCCGAGCGTATCGACCGTGGCCTGCATCACGATCTCTTTTTGCTGGTCGGAGAGCGCGACGATGCCCTTGTTGAGTCGAATGTCGTGCAGATCGAGCTTCCAGTCCAATGGTCGAGCGGAGGACTTGAGCTTGAAGGTCCAGTTGTTTCGTCCATCGGCGAGTCGCTCGAGGTCGACGGAAGGATTCGTCAGATTGATCGTCGGAATGACGATGTCATGCGTGAGCAGCGGAAGCAGCTTCACCTGGAACTCGATTTCGTCGAGCGTGGCGAAGTGCGGCCGTTTCGCCCAGTCGGGATTGGCGATCGTGATATTTCGCGCGGCAAAGGTCGGCCACAGCACCCACGCGCGCCAACCCGTTTCTCCGGCGGCGCGATGCCATCTCACCGTCAGATCGCCCTGGATGACGAACGGGCGGCCTATCGCTGCGCTAACCTTGTTGTCGACGAGGGGTCGCGCGCGATTCCAGTCGAACGTGAAAATGAACAGCACGACCGCTGAGGCCAGAATGATCAGCACTACGACGAGCCACGCCACGACCCTGCCGATCATTCTGCCGACGGTCGTTCCGGGCGAGTGCAGTACGGCCATGGCGGTCCCGTCGAGAATACGACCTTAGGTCGCGACGCAGCATGCGACGTGCCCACGACCGTCGCATCGACAGGGCGCGGCGCCCGAGATCGGCTTCATAGGCGGGCATCGGTTTTGCTCGCCGATCGTTATCGATTCGGGTTCGAGGCGACGTGACGACGACTCATACTGCTCGGCGCGGGCAAAGAGCTGGATGCGTTGCAGATCGGCATGCGGCCGCTCGCCGGATTGGTCCTCGCGCTGATAGGGGGGCGGGATTCCCGGTCGGCGCGCGTTTGACCAGACGCTCGGCGTTCGACGCGTCGTCGCTTCGACCACGATGGAGCACGGAATACCGCCGTGCGAAAGCGAGCAACGGATTCCCGCACCGGATAAAGGAGAAACTCGATGACGAAGTCACCCGCAGCCAAAGATGCCACACCTGAATCCCGCGATCCGTTCGTGATGGATATCGCAAAAATTCGCGAAGACGCGCGCAAGCACATGTCGGATGGCCCGGTCACGCAAACTTATGGCGCGGACCGCACCGTGGTGCTGAAGCTGCTCAATGATGCGCTGGCGACGGAGATCGTCTGCACGTTGCGCTACAAGCGGCACTATTTCATGGCCAAGGGCATCAATTCCGAGGCAGTAGCGCAAGAGTTTGCCCAGCACGCGACCGAAGAGCAGGGGCACGCCGATCGGATTGCCGAGCGCATCGTGCAACTCGGCGGCGAGCCGGATTTCGCGCCGGACGGCCTGAAGACGCGCGCCCATTCCGAGTACAACGAAGGCACGGACCTCACCAGCATGATTCGCGAGAACCTGGTGGCCGAGCGGATCGCGATCGATACGTATCGCGAAATCGTTCGCTATCTCGGCGAGAAGGATGTCACGACGCGCCGGCTATTCGAGGAAATCCTCGCGGTAGAGGAAGAACATGCCGACGATATGGCCGATCTGCTCCAGGGACGCGAGTAATCGGCGGGAGGCGCTACGCCGGGTGCGTGCGTCCGTGTTCGTGAACCCGGCGCGCAGGCGCTGATTTTTCAGGCTCTCACGCAACCGGCGCAGGCGCTTCGTGAGGGCTTGAAATGAAAAAAGGCCGGCTAGAAGCCGACCTTTTTTCATGAATCAAGTGGTGCCCAGGAGAGGACTCGAACCTCCACGATGTTGCCACCGCTAGGACCTGAACCTAGTGCGTCTACCAATTCCGCCACCTGGGCACGTTTCGCTTGCTGCGATGCGAAGACCGCTATTGTAGCGTGCTGGCGGAGTCTGTCAACACAATCTCATCCGAAACAGCAAAAATATCGCGCGCCTTATGCGCCGCGATCGTCACGCGCCCACCGGCTCCGCGTGCTTCGCCGTGAAATTCCAGCGTTGCGCCTGGCTCGTATCGACGCGAGCGGGCAGCAGTCCCGCCGCCAGGAACGTATCGGCGATCTTCTGTTGTTCGCCGAAGTTTTGCGCGGCCACCGCGCGGACGAGGTAGCTGCGTCGCGCATTCGCGCGTGCGATCGTCGCGGCATCGAGCCCCCAGATCGGCGCGAGCGTGTTCGCGGCCTCCTGCGGATGGTCGCGCAGCCACGCGCCGGCCAGCGACAGTTGGTCGAACAGGATCTGGACGACGTCGGGGCGCGCGGCGGCAAAAGTGCTCGATGCGAGGTAGTAGCGCTGGTACGACGCGAGTCCGTTGCCGTCGGCCAGGATCCGCACGTCGGGATTCCGGTCGACCGACGCGACATAGGGGTCCCAGGTGATCCATGCGTCCACGCTGCCGCGCTCGAATGCGGCGCGGCCGTCCGCGGGCGTCAGGTAATGGATCGCCACGTCGGCGGGCGCGAGCTTCGCGCGCGCGAGCGCGGCAAGCAGCAGGTAGTGACTGCCGGCCGCCTTCGTGACGGCGATACGCCGGCCCTTGAGATCGGCGAGCGTGCGCAGCGCGCTGTCCTGCTTGACGACGATTGCCTGAGCCTTCGGCGAAGGCGCTTCCTGCGCGACGTACACGAAACGCGCGTGCGCGGCCTGCGCGAAGACCGGGACCGTATCGGCCACGTCGGCACTGAAGTCGACGGCGCCGACATTGAGCGCTTCGGTCAATGGCAATCCGCTCGCGAATTCATGCCATGACACGCGCAGGCCGAGCGGCGTCAGCGCCTGCTCGAGCGTGCCGCGCGTCTTGAGCAGCGTGATCAGCGTCGACGACTTCTGGTAACCGATGCGCAGCGTGGCCGGCGCGTTCTCGGCGTGCGCGCGGACACCGGCGGCAGCGAGGCCCGCGGCCAGCATCGCGCGCGTGAATGCGCGGCGGTTCATCGACGTCATGAAGGGGGCTCCTCGTTGGATGCGTTGAAAGCGAGGCGGCTAACGTAACAACGGGGAGGGTGATTGATAACCGATAAATTCTGCTATCGATCGGAGCGCCCGACATAAGGGCGGACGACATGCGCGCGGCAAGCGCTGAAATGAAAAAAGGCCGGCTAAAAGCCGGCCTTTTTTCATAAATCAAGTGGTGCCCAGGAGAGGACTCGAACCTCCACGATGTTGCCACCGCTAGGACCTGAACCTAGTGCGTCTACCAATTCCGCCACCTGGGCACGTTTTGCAGTAGCTGCCTGCTGCAAAGAAGCGAAATTATAGCGCCCCAATTATTCCTGTCAACGTTTTTTTGCGATACACCGCAAACCAGCCGCCACCGTGCGCGGCCGCGGCATTCCCGCCATTTGGCGACACAAGCGGGTGATAGAATGACTCGCCGCCGTCAATATAGAACTGTCAGACGGACACCTCTATGTTGATGCCGTGCACTATCAGTCAACGCAACGAGAACAATCATCGACAAACCCTTGAGCAAATATCCGTATCCCATTCCGAGCCGTGAAGAGATTCTCGGCGTGCTGCGGACGAGCGACGCATCGCTGGCCGCCAACGACATCGCCGAAGCCCTGTCGATCAAGCGTCAGGAGCGCGAGGGGTTCTTCCGGCGCGTCGCCGCGATGGAGCGCGACGGCCAGATCCGCCTCGACAAGCGCGGCCACTACCAGTTGACCCATCCGTCGAATTTCGTCGCGGGGCGCGTGCAAGGGCATCGCGACGGCTACGGGTTCGTGATCCGCGACGACGGCCAGGACGATCTGTTTTTGCCGAACGGCGAAATGCAGAAGGTGATGCACAACGACCGCGTGCTCGCACGGATCGTCGGCTACGATCGCCGCGGCCGCCCGGAAGGGCATGTCGTCGAAGTCACCGAGCGCGCGAACAAGCGCGTGATCGGCCGCTTGCTCAACGAGAACGGTGCATTGATCGTCGCGCCGGAAGACAAGCGCATCGGTCACGACATCATGATCACGCAGAACGTGAAGAAGGCGAAGGTCGGGCAGGTCGTCGTCGTCGAGCTGACCGATTTCCCGAGCCGTCATTCGCAGCCGCTCGGCCGTGTCGTCGAGGTGCTCGGCGATATCGACGATCCGGGCATGGAAATCGAGATCGCGGTGCGCAAGTACGGCGTGCCGCACGAATTCAGCCAGCCGGCGCTCGACGGCGCCGCCGCGCTGCCCGACAAGGTGCTGCCGGCCGACCTGCGTTTTCGCGTCGACCTGCGCGACGTGCCGCTCGTGACGATCGACGGCGAGGATGCACGCGACTTCGACGACGCCGTCTACTGCGAGCCGGTCAAGGTCGGCCGCGGCGACGGCTTCCGGCTGATCGTCGCGATCGCCGACGTGTCGCACTACGTACAGCCGGGTAGCGGGCTCGATGCCGATGCGCTCGAGCGCAGCACGTCGGTCTACTTCCCGCGCCGCGTGATCCCGATGCTGCCGGAGAAGCTGTCGAACGGCCTCTGTTCGCTGAATCCGCAGGTCGACCGCTGCGTGCTCGCATGCGACATGGTGATCACCGCGCGCGGCGAGATCAAGGCATACCAGTTCTATCCGGCCGTGATCCATTCGGCGGCGCGCCTGACGTACACCGAAGTCGCGGCCGTGCTGTCGAACACGAAGGGGCCGGAGGCTGCGCGCCGCGCCGATCTGCTGCCGCACCTGCAGGATCTGTACGGTGTCTACAAGTCGCTGTTCGCCGCGCGGCAAAAGCGCGGGGCGATCGACTTCGACACGACCGAAACCTACATCGTCTGCAACTCGCAGGGCAAGATCGAGCAGATCGTGCCGCGTCAGCGCAACGACGCGCACAAGCTGATCGAGGAATGCATGCTGGCCGCGAACGTCTGCGCGGCCGATTTCCTGAAGCGCAACAAGCATCCGGGCCTGTACCGCGTGCACGCGGGGCCGACGCCGGAGAAGCTCGAGAACCTGCGCGCATTCCTGCGCGGCATGGGTCTGTCGCTCGGCGGCGGCGACAAGCCGCATGCGAGCGACTACGCGGCGCTGATGGCGCAGATCCGCGACCGGCCCGACGCGCAGATGCTGCAGCCGATGCTGCTGCGCTCGATGCAGCAGGCCGTCTACAGCCCGGACAACATCGGCCACTTCGGTCTCGCCTACGAGGCGTACGCGCACTTCACGAGCCCGATCCGCCGCTATCCGGACCTGCTCACGCACCGCGCGATCTACGCGATCCTGTCGGGCAAGAAGTACGCGCCGAAGGCGCCGGAAGGCTTCGAGCTGAACACGGCGCTGTCGCCGCGCGCCCGCGCGATGCAGCAGGCCGACGACGAAGCGCGCGGCCGCTCGCGTTCGAACACGGCGATCTGGGAAGAGCTCGGCCTGCACTGTTCGGCGAACGAACGCCGTGCGGACGAAGCGTCGCGCGACGTCGAAGCGTGGCTCAAGTGCTACTTCATGCGCGACAAGCTCGGCGAGGAGTACGGCGGGATGGTGAACGGCGTGACGTCGTTCGGCATCTTCGTGCAGCTCGACACGCTGTTCATCGAAGGGCTCGTACACGTGACGGAGCTCGGCTCCGACTACTTCCAGTACGACGAGATCAAGAACGAGCTGCGCGGCGAACGCACGGGCATCCGCTATCGCCTGTCGGATCGCGTGCGCGTGCAGGTGAGCCGCGTCGATCTCGATGCGCGCAAGATCGATTTCCGCCTCGTGCGCGATACGCCGGTGAAGGCGCCGCGTCCGTCGCCCGCGCCGGCTGCCGGCGTCGATCGCAACGGCAACGGCAACGGCCCGCGCGTGCGCGCGCTGCCGCCGGTGGAGGAAACCGTGCCGCGCCGCAAGACGGCCGCGAGCGCGCCGAGCGTCGCGGTGAAGGAAGCGCGCGCCGCGCGCGGCGCCGCGAAGAAGAAGGGCGGTGGCGGTGGCAGCGGCGCGCCGGCGAAGCCGGTCGCGAAGAAGGCCCGCGCCCGCAAGAAGTATTGAGCGTTCGGGGCGGCGCAAGCGCACGCCCCGCAGTATCGAGAGACGCCGCGTCACCGGTCATCGGCCGGCCACGCGGCGCTTTCCTTTTCCATGGATCGCGGCTGCGCACGTCGCGCGGCCGCACGTTTGATCGAAGGTTGTTCCAGTCATGTCACGTCTGAAGGTTCTTTACGGTTTTCATGCGGTGACCGCACGTATGCGGCACGATGCATCGACGGTGGCGGAGGTGCTGTACGACCAGACGCGCCGCGACCGCCGCATGCAGGAGTTCCTGCATGCCGCGAAGGAAGCGGGCGTGCGGCTGATCGCCGCCGACGAAACGCGCCTGTGGGGCCTCGCGCATACCGAGCGCCACCAGGGCGTCGTCGCGCGCGTCGAGGACATGCCGCTCGCGCAGAACCTGTCCGAGCTGCTCGACGGCATCAACGGGCCCGCGCTGCTGCTCGTGCTCGACGGCGTCACCGATCCGCACAACCTCGGCGCGTGCCTGCGAGTCGCCGATTCGGCCGGCGCGCACGCGGTGATCGCGCCGCGCGACCGGGCGGTGGGCCTGAACGCGACCGCGGCCAAGGTGGCGAGCGGCGCGGCCGATACGGTGCCGTACATCACGGTGACGAACCTTGCGCGCGCGCTGCGCGAGCTGAAGGAAGCCGGCGTGTGGATCATCGGCACGTCGGACGAGGCGTCGGCGACGCTCTACGAAACGAAGCTCGACGGCCCGGTCGCGCTCGTGATGGGCGCGGAAGGCGAAGGCATGCGCCGGCTCACGCGCGACACCTGCGACGAGGTGATGAGCATCCCGATGGCCGGCAGCGTGGAAAGCCTGAACGTGTCGGTCGCCAGCGGCGTGTGCCTGTACGAAGCCGTGCGCCAGCGGCGCGTGAAAGGCTGATCCCCGCGGCCGCCCCCCGGGGCGGCCCCGTCCCGCGCGCGATGCGCGGGCGTCGAATGACCCGAACGATGCGCGCCCCGATGCAAGCTCTCCGGAACCCGCGACCGATGACCCTGTTCCGTGTCGGCGTCTCCTGCGCCGTGCTCGGCCTGCTGGCGGCCTGTACGTCGCCGACGCTCGTCGAACGCGGCACCTACTACGCCGACACGAGCCTGCACGCACGCGGCGCCGATTCGCGGATCCGCTTTCTCGTGATGCACTACACCGAAAGCGACGAGACGAAATCGCTGCGCACGCTGACCGGCGATTCGGTCAGCGTGCATTACGTCATCCCGCCGCAGCCGCGCACCGAGCGCGGGATGCCCGTCGTCTACCAGCTCGTTCCGGAAGCGCGGCGCGCGTGGCATGCGGGCATCAGCGAGTGGCAGGGCACGACCGAGCTGAACGCGGTGTCGATCGGCATCGAGAACGTGAACCGCGGCCCGCTCGATCCGCAACATCGCACCTGGCAGCCGTATCCCCCCGAACAGGTCGACGCGCTGATCCGCCTGTCGAAGGATATCGTCAGGCGCTACGGGATTCCGCCGACGCGCGTGGTCGGGCACAGCGACATCGCGCCGCAACGCAAGATCGATCCGGGGCCGCTGTTCCCGTGGCATGCGCTCGCGCAAGCCGGCGTCGGCGCATGGCCGGACGACGCGACCGTCACCGCACGGCTCGGCGGCCGCGACCCGCACGCGCCGGTCGACGTGCGCGAACTGCAGTTCAAGCTCGCGCGCTACGGCTACGACGTGCCGACCGACGGCGTGCTCGACGCGCGCACGCGGCGCGTGTTCGCGGCGTTCCAGATGCATTTCCGGCCGTCCGACTACGCGGGCAACCCGGACGCGGAAAGCGACGCGATCGCGCAGGCGCTGCTCGACAAGTACTTCCCCGGCACGCAAGCGTCGGACTCCGCCCCGGCGGCTGACACGCGCTGAATACGCGCTGAATACACGGCGCATCGCTCGCCGAAAAACGCGGGGCCGTCCGCCGACTCCGGTAAACTGGCGGTTTTTCCGCAATCCCGCAGCATTACCACGCCATGACTCAAGACGAACTCAAACGCCTCGTCGGCCAGGCCGCCGCCGATTACGTGATCCAGAACGTGCCGGAAGGCGCCGTGATCGGTGTCGGCACCGGCTCGACCGCCAACTGCTTCATCGACGCGCTCGCCGCCGTCAAATCGCGCTATCGCGGCGCCGTGTCGAGCTCGATTGCCACGACCGAACGCCTGAAATCGCACGGCATCAAGGTGTTCGACCTGAACGAGATCGACGCGCTGCAGGTGTATGTCGACGGCGCCGACGAGATCGACGCGAGCGGCGCGATGATCAAGGGCGGCGGCGGCGCGCTGACGCGCGAGAAGATCGTCGCGTCGGTGGCCGACACGTTCGTCTGCATCGCGGACGCCAGCAAGCGCGTGCCGGTGCTCGGCGCGTTCCCGCTGCCGATCGAGGTCGTGCCGATGGCGCGCACGGCGATCGGCCGGCGCGTGACCGCGCTCGGCGGCGTGCCCGTGCTGCGCGTGACGAAGGACGGCGCACCGACCATCACCGACAACGGCAACGAGATCATCGACGTCAAGGGCCTGCAGATCGCCGATCCGCGCGGTTTCGAAGCGCAGGTGAACGCATGGCCGGGCGTCGTGACGGTCGGCCTGTTCGCCGAGCGCGGCGCGAATCTGTGCTTGCTCGGCACGGAAAACGGCGTTGAAACGATCGTTTATCCGGCTGGCTGAATCTGAATGAGAAGCAGTCCGTAACGGCGCGGTATCGGCCGTCATGGATTGGATATATAAATCTTGTGGAAACCGGGGTCCGGCAGGCGCGGCGCGCTTCCCGGGCCTTTTTTTTAGCCGTATAAATCACCTCGTTCAAAAGAGGGATAACCCTGTCAGGTGTTTACCAGATAGCGAAATATCGTCGAACTCATCAACTTATAGATCATAAGAACAGTAGTAACCAGGGCCGGCGGAACTGCGGAGCAGGTGTTCGCAAATCGACGCACGGGGAGGTGTCATGGAGCAGGGCAAAGACCGGTCACTGGTCGCCAAAGTGATGGATGGGCTTGTCGCGGGTATCGTCGAAGACAAGTACGGCGGCATCTTGCCGCCACAGGACGTGCTGTCGAAAGAGTTCGATGTGAGCCGCACGGTGATGCGGGAAGCGTTGTCGATGTTGCTTGCGCGCGACATGCTCGACGTGCGTCCGAAAGTCGGTACGCGCGTGCGGCCGATGCGCGACTGGCGGATGATCGACGAAGACGTCGTGAGCTGGCGATTTCGGGCAAAGCCCGATCCGCAGTTCATGCGCGACGTCATCGAATTCCGGATGCTGATCGAACCACGCGCGACCGCGCAGGCGGCGGTGCGTGCGACGGCGGCCGACATTGCGGGCATTCGCGAAGCGTTCGATGCGTTCAAGGTGCTGCAGCCGGGCGACCCCGGCTACGACACGGCGGACGAGTTGCTGCATACGCGGATCGTGCAGGCGAGCGGCAACCAGTTCTTCCAGCAGATGGCGGCGATCGTGCGCGGAGCAGTGCGTCTCGTGAATCCGCGCGTCGTGCAGAAGGAAGGCGCGCACGACATCGCGGTGAAGGCGCATGCGCGCGTCGTCGATGCGATCGAACGGCGCGACCCGCGCGAAGCCGAAGCGGCCTCGCTCGCGCTGATCGATTTCAGCGCGGACGAGATATCGCGCGATTTCTCGGTCGAGGTGCCGGTGCGTGCCTGACGCTGCGCGTATCGTTCATCCGTGTGCCGCCGGGCCGTTTATCATGACGGCCGGCCGGCAGCGTGCCGGCAACCGTCATACGACCGACACGGAAGATCAGGATGAACGACAACGACCATCGCCCGGTGCGCTTCGGCATCGTCGGTGCGGGCAGCATTGCGCGCCGCTTCGCGCAAAGCCTCGCGCACGTGCCGGGCGCCACGCTCGCCGGCGTCTGGGCCCGCCGCGCCGATGCAGCGGCCGCCTTCTGCGAGACATACGGCGGCGCGCCTGCCGCGCGCCTCGACGCGCTCCTCGCGAGCGATATCGACGCGGTCTACATCGCGACGCTCCATGACAGTCACGCGCAGTACACACTGGCCGCATTGGCTGCCGGCAAGGCCGTGCTGTGCGAGAAACCCGCGGCGCTGAACACCGCGCAACTCGACACGGTGCTGCACGCGGCGCGCGATGCCGGGCTGCTCTTCATGGAGGCGATGAAGCCGCCGTTCTTCCCGCTGTACCGTCAGTTGCGCGCGCACCTGCGTGACGATCCGATCGGCGAGATCCGGCTCGTACGGGCGGGCTGCGCATCGTCGTCGGTGCCGGGGGACCATTCCGTCTATCGGCTCGATCGCGCGGGCGGCGCGCTGCTCGACATCGGCATCTACGAGGCGTTTCTTGCCGTCGACTGGCTCGGCGCGGCGCGCGACGTGCAGACGCTCGGCCGCGTCGGTGCGACGGGTGTCGACCTGTTCGCGAGCCTGAACAGCGTGCATGCGAACGGCGGGATCGCGCAGCTCTTTTGCGGCCTCGACGTGATGGGGCGCGGCGACGCGCTGATCGCCGCGGCGGGCGGCCACGTGACGATTCACGAGAAGTGGTGGAACCCCGCGCGTGCGACGATCCGCTACGCGGACGGGCGCACCGTCGAACTCGATGCGCTGGTCGACGGCGGCGGGCTGAACTACGAGACCGCGCATTTCTGCGACCTGCTGCGCGCGGGCGAGACCGAAAGCCCGATCATGACGCACGACCATTCGCGGCGGATGATCGCGATGATCGACGCGGCGCGCGCCGTGCTCGGCGTGCGTTATTCGGGCGAATAAGCGGGCGAATAAGCGGGCGAATAAGCGGGAAGACCGGCGCCGGGCCCGCGAGCGCGGCCCGGTGCGACCGCGCGGCTCAGTGCCGCGACGGCAGCGACAGACGCTTTTCGTACCAGCGCTGCACCCATTCGAGGATCTGGCACAGGATCCAGTACACGGCCGCGGCGGCGAGATAGAGCGGCAGCGGCTGATAGGTCGCCGCGATCACTTCCTGCGCGCTGCGCAACAGCTCGGTCACGGTGATCACGGACACGAGCGACGTGTCCTTGATCAGGCTGATCAGGCTGTTCGACAGGCTCGGCACCGCGATGCGCAGCGCCTGCGGGCCGATCACGTAGCGCAGCGTCTGTCCCCACGACAGCCCGAGGCTGTACGCGGCGAGCCATTGGCCGCGCGCGATCCCGTTGATCGCGCCGCGCATGCTTTCGGACATGTAAGCCGCGACGTTCGCGGACAGCGCGATGACGCCGGCCGGCGTCGGGTCGAGCGAGATGCCGAGGCTCGGCAGCCCGTAATAGATGACGAAGATCTGCACGAGCAGCGGCGTGCCGCGCATCAGGCTCACGTACGCGCGCGCCAGCCACGCGAGCGCGTTGACCCAGATGCGTTCGAAACCGTCGAGCGCTTCGCTTTGCCGGATGCCCATCATCGCGAGCATGACGGCGCCAAGCAGGCCGAACACCATCGACAGCACGGCGAACTTGACGGTCAGTACGGCACCCTGGGCGAGCACCGGCAGCGATTGGACGAGCAAGGACGTTGTCGACATGGAATACGAGCGAATGCGTGCGCGAAAGCGCAATCATAAACCGGACCGATAAAACAAAGGGCGGCATCGTTGCGGATGCCGCCCTTCCGGCCCGCCGTCAGGCGGGAAATGCAGGCGTGCTTACTTGATCGGTTTCGTCACGTCGATGCCGAACCACTTGTCGGAGATCTTCGTGAACGTGCCGTCGGCCTCGAGTTGCGCCATCGCGTCGTCGATCGCCTTCTGGAACTTCGGGTTGCCCTTCTTGAACGGGATGCCCGACGGGTTCGCCGAGCCGACGTTCGCGCCCGGGCGCAACGGCAGCTGGGAATTCTTCGTCAGGTACGCGAGCATCAGGCGGTCGTTCAGCGCCGCGTCGAGGCGGCCCGCCGCCAGATCGCGCAGGTACTCGGGCGCGCCCGGGTACGTCTTCACGTCGATGCCCGGCACCGATTTCGCCATGTCCATGTAGTTCGTGCCGAGCGCGACGCCGAGCTTCTTGCCCTTCAGGTCTTCCAGCGACTTGAACTGGCGCGTGTCGTCCTTGCGCTGGATCAGCTGCGCGGACGAGTACGTGTACGCCGGCGAGAAGTCGAGCGTCTCCTTGCGCTTGTCGGTGATGCCGACCTGGTTGGCGATCACGTCGAACTTGCCGGCTTGCAGGCCCGCGATGATGCCGCTCCATTCGGTCGTCACGAATTCGGCCTTCACGCCGAGCTTCGCCGCGACGGCCTTCGCGATGTCGACGTCGAAGCCGACGAGCTCGCCCGACGGGCTTTTCGAGTTGAACGGCGGGAACGTGCCTTCGAGGCCGACCCGCAGCGTGCCGCGTTGTTTGACCTGGTCGAGGAGGTCGGCCGCATGCGCGGTCGCCGCAGCGAACGACGTGCCGATCACGCCGGCAACCAGCAGCTTCTTCAGCAGCGAAAATTTCATCGTGTGTGTCCTTGCCCTGTCCGGGTCGATGATCTGATAGTGAAGTCGAGGATAGCAAAAATACTATCGATATCTAAATATAGTTTGCTTATGGCTATATTACGCGCTGCGTTCGCGGGCAATTGCCTTCACGCACTCCGACACGAGTGCCGGGCCGCGATAGATGAAGCCGGTGTAGAGCTGGACGAGCGCCGCGCCGGCCGCCAGCTTCGCACGAGCGTCGTCGCCCGAGAAAATGCCGCCGACGCCGATGATCGGCACGTCGTTGCCGACTTGCGCGTGCAGCTTGCGGATCACTTCGTTCGACGCGTCGAACACGGGGCGGCCCGAGAGGCCGCCGGCTTCGTCCGCGTGCGGCAGGCCCTGGACGGCCGCGCGCGACAGCGTCGTATTGGTGGCGATGACCGCTTCGATCTTGTGGCGCAGCAGCGTGTCGCCGATTTCCTTGACCTGTTCGTCGTCGAGATCGGGCGCGATCTTCAGCGCGAGCGGCACGAGCTTGCCGTGCAGGTCGGCGAGGCGCTGCTGCTTGTCCTTCAGCGCCGCGAGCAGCGCGTCGAGCTCGCCGGCGCCCTGCAACTGGCGCAGGTTCTTCGTGTTCGGCGACGAGATGTTGATCGTCACGTAGCTCGCGAACGGGTACACGCGCTCGAGGCAGTACAGGTAATCCTCGGCCGCGCGCTCGATCGGCGTGTCGGCATTCTTGCCGATGTTCAGGCCGAGGATGCCGCGATAGCGGGCGGCCTGGACGTTCTTCACGAACTGGTCGACGCCATGGTTGTTGAAGCCCATCCGGTTGATCAGCGCTTCGGCCTGCGGCAGCCGGAACATCCGCGGGCGCGGATTGCCGGGCTGCGGGCGCGGCGTGACCGTGCCGACCTCGATGAAGCCGAAGCCGAGCGCCGCGAGGCCGTCGATGGCCGCGCCATCCTTGTCGAGGCCGGCCGCGAGTCCGACCGGATTGCGGAACGTGAGCCCCATCACGGTGCGCGGCGCGTCGGGCACGCGGGCCGACAGCGCGCAGGCG
This sequence comes from Burkholderia sp. BE12, assembly GCF_002959955.1. NCBI lineage: Bacteria > Pseudomonadati > Pseudomonadota > Betaproteobacteria > Burkholderiales > Burkholderiaceae > Burkholderia > Burkholderia sp. BE12. Next base: position 21,425 of record NZ_PREY01000033.1, read on the forward strand.
AGGCCCGTGCGGCCGGCCGCGCCGAGCGCGCGCAGCGTAAGGTGGTGAGCGTCTTCCGCATCCATTTTGAACAGGGATGCGCGGGCCAGCGGGTAGAGGGAACTGAACACGGGAATGGGGCGGACGGCCGAAATGAATGACAACCCGCTATTTTACCGGGAGTTGCGCGGCACGGGCGTGCTTCGCTTCGTAGCCGCCGCGACGTGCGTCAGTTCGTGCCGGAATGCCCCCCCGGCAACGGCGCGCGCGCCAGCGCCGCGTCGACGGGCGGCAGGTCGATCCGTTCCGGATCGAGCGCCTTCCAGCGGCCGTCGATCAGCCCTTCGAGCGGATGGAAGTTCGCCTTGTAGGCCATCTTCGGGCTCTCGCGGATCCAGTAGCCGAGGTACACGTAGGGCAGCCCGAGACTCTTCGCCTGTTCGATCTGCCACAGGATGTTGTAGGTACCGTAGCTCGTGTGCCGGTCGTCGGGCTCGAAGAACGTGTAAACCGACGACAGCCCGTCGCCGAGGATGTCGATCATGCTGACCATTCGCAGCTTGCCGGGTTCGCCGCCTGGTGCGTCGAGGTCGCGGAATTCGACGAGGCGCGAGTTGATCCGGCTTTGCAGCAGGAACTGCTCGTACTGGTCGCGGCTGTCGCGATCCATGCCGCCGCCCGCGTGGCGCGCGGACTGGTAGCGCATGTAGAGCGCGTAGTGCTCTTCGTCGTAGTGCAGCGGCGAAACCGTCGCGACCAGCGCGCGGTGCCGCTTCCACATCCTGCGCTGCGTGCGCGTCGGCACGAATTCGCCGACCGGCACGCGCACCGGCACGCACGCGCGGCAGCCGTCGCAGTACGGGCGGTACGTGAAGACGCCCGAGCGGCGGAAGCCGGCCTTCACGAGTTCGGTGTAGATGTCGGAATTGATCAGGTGGCTCGGCGTCGCGACTTGCGAGCGCGCGATGCGGCCGTCCAGATAGCTGCACGGATAGGGCGCCGTTGCATAGAATTGCAACGCCGAAAGCGGTGAAAGCGGCAGCTCAGTCGGGTGAGTCATGGGCAGCTCTCGATGCAGGGAAGGAGTGCCGCGCTAGCGCTCGGTCCCGGAGGGCGCCGCCGTTTCGGCGGGGCCCGTCAGCGCGGCGAGCACGCGCTTGTCGAACTGCCACGGAATCGGCGGTTCGGCTACCGCGCGGCGCACGTGAGCGACAAAGGCCTTGCGTGCGATCTCGCGGCCGCCGAGCGACGCTAGATGCGACGTATTCTGCTGGCAGTCTATCATTTCCAGCCCCTGCTCGCGAAGGTGCGCGATGAGCGCGGCCAGCGCGATTTTCGACGCATCGGTCACGTCCGCATACATCGACTCGCCGAAAAACATCCGGCCGAACGAGACGCCATAGAGGCCGCCGACGCGGCGCCCCTCGTGCCATGTCTCGATGCTGTGCGCGTTGCCGCTGCGGTAGAGCGACGTATAGGCGTCGATGATCTCGGCGGTGATCCAGGTGCCGCGCTGTCCGCGGCGAGGCGCCTGCGCGCAGGCGCGCATCACGCCGGGAAAGTCGTGATCGACGCGCACCTCCCATTCCGGCTCGCGCAGCACGCGCTTGAGCGTTTTGCGCAGCGACGGCGCTACCTTGAATTCGGTCGGCACGAGGATCATGCGCGGGTCGGGGCTCCACCACAGCACCGGCTGGCCGTCCGAGTACCACGGGAAGATGCCGCGCAGGTAGGCGTCGATGAGGCGCGACGGCAGCAGGTCGGCGCTCGCGGCGAGCAGCCCGGGTGCGCCGGTCGCGGGGCCGAGCGCGCGTTCGATGGACGGAAACGGATCGTCCGGGCCGAGCCAGGGAACCATGGGTGCGGGGCTCAGCCGTTGCGCAGCGAGCGGAAGATATCGCCGGTGTGCACGCCGTAGTCGCCGGCGGCGCGATCGGCGAAGAAGAAGCGCAGCGTCTGGCTGACGGTCGGGAACGCGATCTCGTCCCACGGAATGTCGGCTTCGTCGAACAGTTTCACTTCGAGGCTTTCCTCGCCGGCTTCGAAGCCCGGATCGGTGAGCCGCGCCAGGTAGAACAGGTGGACCTGGTGCACGTGCGGCACGTTGAGCAGCGTGAACAGGTTCTGCACCTCGACGCGCGCGCCGGCTTCCTCGAGCGTTTCGCGCGCGGCGGCTTCCGCGGTCGTTTCGCCCATTTCCATGAAGCCCGCCGGCAGCGTCCAGAATCCGTAGCGCGGTTCGATCGCGCGGCGGCACAGCAGGATCTGGTCGCCCCAGACCGGCACCGTGCCGACGACGTTGCGCGGATTCTGATAGTGGATCGTGCCGCAGTGATCGCAGACGAAGCGCTCGCGGTTGTCGCCCGGAGGAATGCGCGCGAGGACTTCGTAACCGCAGACGGAGCAGAATTTCATGTCGAATGGAAGGGACGAGGTGATGCGAGTGTATCACCGGGCCGCGGCATTCTCGAACGCCCGCGCATGCGGCGGCGTGTCGTCCGAAATGGCGGCCGCGTGCGCGAAGAGGGGGCGGCGCCCGGACGCGCAAAAACAAAAAGCCCGGCGTTAAGCCGGGCTTTTTGCGAAATTCTGGACGGTTGGTTGCGGGGGTAGGATTTGAACCTACGACCTTCGGGTTATGAGCCCGACGAGCTGCCAGACTGCTCCACCCCGCGTCCGTCGAAGAAATGAATTATAAGGAGTTACCCGAGCGCGTGCAAGCACTTTCTGACAATCGCGTGTCGTGTCTTGTGGGGCCGGTACGGTGGGTGGGTGCGCTAGAATCGAACGGTTTGTTTCGTTTCTTCGGCAACGGCGCCTTGCGCGATCGCATCGGCGCCGTTGCGACTCTCACTACTGCATCGACGGATTCATGGACATCGCTCACGATCTGCAATCGATCGGCGCGCAGGAACAGGCGCTCGTGTTTCCCCATTTCGATCCCGCCCGCGCGTGGGCGCTCGGCAACCGGATGCATGCGCTCGCGACGTCACGCGGTCATGCGATCGCGATCGACATCGTCACGTTCGGCCAGCCGCTGTTTTACGCGGCGCTTGCCGGCGCGACGCCCGACAACGCCGACTGGGTGCGCCGCAAGCGCAACGTCGTCGCGCATTTTCGCCGCAGCTCGTACGCGATCGGCCTGCGCATGCAGCAGGCCGGCGCGACGCTCGCGGACAAGCATGGATTGGCGGTCGCCGAGTATGCGTCGCACGGCGGTTCGTTTCCGCTGACCGTCGCCGGCGCCGGCGTGATCGGCTCGATCACCGCGTCCGGGCTGCCGCAGCGCATGGACCACGAGTTCGTCGTCGAGGCGCTGTGTGCCGAGCTCGGTCACGACTATGCGGTACTGGCCCTCGCAAGGAGCTGAGCGATGCAACTGCCCGGTTACGCCTGGCTCGCGATCGCGATCGTCGCGGAAGTGATCGGCACGTCGGCGCTGCGCGCGGCGGACGGTTTCACGCGCTTCTGGCCGTCGGTGCTCGTCGTCGCCGGTTACGGCGTCGCGTTCTACTGCCTGTCGCTCACGTTGCGCACGATGCCCGTCGGCATCATCTATGCGGTCTGGTCGGGCGCCGGCATCGTGCTGATCACGCTCGTCGCGATGCTGCTCTATCGCCAGGTGCCGGACGTGCCGGCGGTGATCGGCCTGGGGCTGATCATCGCGGGCGTCGTGGTGCTGAACCTGTTCTCGAAGATGCAGGCGCACTGAGCGTGCGACTGCCGTTTGACGGATGACCTTCATGACCGATTCCACTTCCGCCGCCGTTTCCGCCGAATCCGCCCAGCCCGACGTGCGTGCGTATGTCGCGAACCGCATCGGGTTTCTCGAACTGAACCGGCCGAAGGCGTTGAACGCGCTGTCGGTCGGCATGATCCGGCTGATGCAGCAGGCGCTCGACGCATGGCGCGACGATCCCGACGTCGTCGCGGTCGTCGTGCACAGCCCGCATCCGCGCGCATTCTGCGCGGGCGGCGACGTGCGCTTCTTCCACGACGCGTGGCAGCGCGGCGACCGCGATGCGGTCGACACGTTCTTCATCGAGGAATACACGCTCAACCATGCGATCTTCACGTATCCGAAGCCGTACATCGCGCTGATGCACGGCGTCGTGATGGGCGGCGGCATGGGGATTTCACAGGCGGCGCGGCATACGGGCGGCCTGCGCGTCGTGACCGACTCGACGAAGATGGCGATGCCCGAAACGCGCATCGGCCTGTTCCCGGATGTCGGAATGAGCTGGTTCCTCGCGCGTACGCCCGGCGCGATCGGCCGCTATCTCGCGGTGACCGGCGCGACGCTCGATGCGGCCGGCGCGCTGTACGCGCAACTCGCCGACGTCTATCTGCCCGATGCCGCGCTGCCGGTGCTGCTCGACACGCTGCACGGCGTGCGCATCGACAGCGGTGCGCACGCCGTCGCCTGCGTGACCGAGGCGGCTGCCGCGCACAAGGTCGTGCCGACGCCCGACACGTCGGCGCTCGCCGACGCGCGCGCCGGGATCGACCGGCATTTTGCGCGCCCCGACCTCAACGCGATCCTCGCGTCGCTCGACGCCGAGCAGGATTGCGCGGCGGTCGACGGGTGGGTCGAGAAGGCGACCCACGCGATGCGCGAGCAGTTGTCGCCGCTGTCGATGGCCGTGTCGCTCGAAGTCGTCGAACGCGCGCGCGGCGCGACGATGGCCGATTGCCTGCGGCGCGATCTCGATCTCACGCGCTCGACCTTCGCGCGCGGCGACGTGATCGAAGGCGTGCGCGCGCTGATCGTCGACAAGGATCACCAGCCCGTGTGGCGTTTCAGGTCGACCGCCGACGTCGGCCGCGCCGACGTGCTCGCGATGTTCGACAGCCCGTGGACGCCCGACACGCATCCGCTGCGCAAGCTGAAGGACTGACGTCGATCGGGCCGACCCGCGCGGCCCATCAGCCGCGACACGGAAACGAAAAGGCCGCGTGCACATGCACGCGGCCTTTTTCATGGACATCGGCCGGCCCGAGCCCGAAGGGTGCGTCGCCCGCGCCGACGTTATTCGTCGCCCGCGTCGTCCGACATGAAGGCGCGCATGAACACGAGCGCGCCGAAGCCCCACACCGCGTTCGCCGCGAAGCCGGCCGCGAGCACGGGCATCATGTTGCCCGACGGCCAGATGCCGCGCAGCGGATCGATCGCGAACACGCGGGCGGCCGTCAGCACGATACCGCCGAACACGAGCGCGCCGATCCACGATGCTTCGCGTTCCGGCGAGACGCGCAACAGCCATGCCATCGGAATCGCGCAGCACGCGCTGATCAGCGCATTCGCGACAAATTCAGGAATGCCGAGCGGCGCGAACGGTTGTGTCGAGAAGCCGGTTGCGGCGATCAGGTCGGCCGTGTGAAGGAGGGCGAGCGTGGCCTCGCGGAAGAACAGGGCGGCCAGGAAGCCGGACAGGAATGGCAGGATGACTTTCTGCATCGATGAGTGCACCGCAGGCGCGCACGGCGGGGCCGGGCGCGCGGAGTTATTCGGATAGGTGCGCCATTATAGAGCCCGGCCGCCGCGATATTCGCTCCAGCGTCGCGCTAATCACGAAAGCGGAAAACCTAAGCTCAAAAAAATCGTTCCAAAGCCCTGGACCGATCCCTAGACTGATTTCCCGGAAACAGCCGTGCGATCGCGTCCTCGTCCGCTGCACGGCCTCACCGGCGAGCCATCCCGATTCGAATGCACTCCATGCATGCGTCGCTCATTCGCGACGCGAGCAGGGCGACGTTTTTTCAAATTTTGGCAGTGACAGTCAAGCAGGAGCAGCAGATGAATGTGTTCTGGTTTATCCCCACGCATGGCGACAGCCGCTATCTCGGCACGGCCGAAGGCGCGCGTGCCGCGGACTACGATTACTTCAAGCAGGTTGCCGTGGCGGCGGATACGCTCGGCTACGACGGCGTGCTGCTGCCGACCGGTCGTTCCTGCGAGGATGCGTGGGTCGTCGCGTCGAGCCTCATTCCGGCAACGCAGCGCCTGAAGTTCCTGGTCGCCGTGCGCCCCGGCATCGCTTCGCCGGGGCTGGCCGCGCGGATGGCCGCGACGTTCGACCGTCTGTCGGGCGGCCGCCTGCTGATCAACGTCGTCACGGGCGGCGATGCGGCCGAGCTCGAAGGCGACGGCCTCTTTGCCGATCACGACACGCGTTACGAGATCACCGACGATTTCCTGAACATCTGGCGTGGGCTGCTGGCCGCGTCGCACGACAACGGCGGGTTCGACTACATCGGCAAGCACCTGCAGTCGAAAGGCGGCAAGGCGCTTTATCCGCCCGTGCAGCATCCGCATCCGCCGCTGTGGTTCGGCGGCTCGTCGCCGGCCGCTCATGCGATTGCCGCCGATCACATCGATACCTACCTGACCTGGGGCGAGCCGCCCGAGGCCGTCGCGAAGAAGATCGCCGACATCCGCGCCCGTGCCGATGCGCGCGGCCGCAAGATCAAGTTCGGCATCCGCCTGCACGTGATCGTGCGCGAGACCGAGGACGAGGCATGGCGTGACGCCGAGCGGCTGATCAGCCGGCTCGACGACGACACGATCGCGCGTGCGCAGAAAGCGTTCGCGAACATGGATTCGGAAGGCCAGCGCCGGATGGCCGCGCTGCACGGCGGCAAGCGCGGCGGCCGCGAGGTGCTCGAGGTCTATCCGAACCTGTGGGCCGGCGTGGGGCTCGTGCGCGGCGGCGCCGGCACGGCGCTCGTCGGCAATCCCGAGCAGGTCGCGGAACGCATGCGCGAATACGCGGATCTCGGCATCGAGACGTTCATCCTGTCCGGCTATCCGCACCTCGAGGAGTCGTATCGCTTCGCGGAACTCGTGTTCCCGCTGATCAAGGGCAAGGGCGTCGAGAAGGCGGCCGGCCCGCTGTCGGGGCCGTTCGGCGAGATCGTCGGCAACAACTATCTGCCGAAGACGAGCCAGAGCTGAGCAACGGAGGCTTGCGATGACAACGAAAACATCGACGACGGGCGCCGCCGTGGCCGCTCGCGCATGGCGCGGCGTCGCGCCGTGGCTCGTGCCGCTCGCGTTGCTGGTGGTGTGGGAAGTCGGTGCGCGCACCGGCTGGCTGTCGACCCGCGTGCTGCCCGAGCCGGTGGCGGTCGTGCGCGCGGCCTGGTCGCTCGTGACGTCGGGCGAAATGTGGGCGAATGTGAAAGTGAGCACGTGGCGCGCGCTGTTCGGCTTCGCGATCGGCGGCGGCGTCGGCCTCGCGCTGGGGCTTGCGACCGGGCTGTCGAAGGCCGCCGAGGTCGCGCTCGACTCGACGATCCAGATGATCCGCAACATCCCGGCGCTCGCGATGATCCCGCTCGTGATCCTGTGGTTCGGCATCGACGAGAAGGCGAAGCTGTTCCTCGTCGCGCTCGGCGTGTTCTTCCCCGTCTACATCAATACGTATCACGGGATCCGCTCGGTCGACGCGAACCTGATCGAGATGGCGAAGAGCTACGGTGTGCGCGGCTTCGCGCTGTACCGCGACGTGATCCTGCCCGGCGCGTTGCCGTCGATCCTCGTCGGCGTGCGTTTCGCGCTCGGGCTGATGTGGGTGATGCTGATCGTCGCGGAGACGATCTCCGCGCAGTCGGGCATCGGCTACATGACGATGAACGCACGGGAATTCCTGCAAACCGACGTGGTGGTGGTCGGCATCCTGCTGTACGCGGTGCTCGGCAAGCTGGCCGATGTGCTGGCGAAATGGCTCGAACGCGTGATGCTGCGCTGGCACCCCGCTTATCAATCAGGAGCAAAGGCATGAATGCGACGACTTCGGCGGCCGCCTATGGCCCGCTCGCCGGCGCAGACCTCGAGGCCGAGCTGGCGCAGGCCCGCGTCGCGGACGGCGACGCGCGTGACGCGGCGATCCTCGAGCGCGACGGCGGCGCATCGGTCGTGCCGCTCGCGCGGCGGCGTGCGGCGGGCAGCCCGGCCCCCGACGACGCGGTCACGCTGTCGGGCGTCAGCAAGCGCTTCGGCGCCCGCACGGTGCTCGACAACGTCGAGCTCGGCATCGCGCGCGGCAGCTTCGTCGCGATCGTCGGCCGCAGCGGCTGCGGGAAGTCGACGCTGCTGCGTCTGGTCGCGGGGCTCGAGCAGCCGAGCAGCGGCGCGCTCGTGAGGCGCGGCGAGGGCGGCGGCGTGCTCGATACGCGGATCATGTTCCAGGATGCGCGCCTGCTGCCGTGGAAGACCGTGCTGCAGAACGTGATGCTGGGCCTCGGCCGCGGCGCGCGCGACCAGGCCCGCGCGGTGCTCGACGAAGTCGGGCTGCTGGAGCGCGCGAACGACTGGCCCGCGCAATTGTCGGGCGGGCAGCGGCAGCGTGTCGCGCTGGCCCGCGCGCTCGTGCACCGGCCGCAACTGTTGCTGCTCGACGAGCCGCTCGGCGCACTCGATGCGCTGACCCGCATCGAAATGCATGCGCTGATCGAGCGCCTGTGGCGCGAGCACCGGTTCACCGCGCTGCTCGTCACGCACGACGTGCAGGAGGCCGTCGCGCTCGGCGACCGCATCCTGCTGATCGAGCAGGGGCGCGTGGCGCTCGACCAGCCGGTGCCGCTCGACCGGCCGCGTGCCCGTGCGTCGGCCGCATTCGCGGCGCTGGAGGATCGCGTGCTGAAACGCGTGCTCGCCGGCGGCCCCGGCGCGGCCGTTCAAGACGCGGAGCGTGAAGCAGACAAGGTTCGGCCGGCCGGGCAAATCCGCTGGGCCGTTTAATTCCGGGCGGCTCCGGCCGCCCGTTCTGAGACTTTTTTCTTCGGAGCGATCATCCCGATGAGCATCACTGCAATCAACGTACGGAACCAGTTCAAGGGCAAGGTCAAGGAGATCATTCGCGGGTCCGTGGTTTCCGAAGTCGACGTCGAGACGCCGTTCGGCATCGTCACGTCGGTGATCACCACCCGTTCGGTGGACGAACTCGAACTGAAGGTCGGCGCCGAAGTCGTCGCGCTCGTGAAGTCGACGGAAGTCTCGATCGCGCGCCTCTGAGCGCGTGTGTCGTGCATCGGGGCGCCGCCGGGCAGACAACGTGCCCGACGGCGCCGCATTTGCATTCGCGCAGCGCGTTTGCCTCGGTATTCGACTCCCGGACGAAGTGCTAGGATGGAACGACACCGATGCCGGAGGCGAACGCATGACCCCCATCCTTTCCCCCGAAGCCATCGAGGCGCTGAAATGGATCGACCAGTTCGGCGACAGCCGGCCGGTTCCCGCCGCGTTCGACGACGTCGTCCATGCGTTGCTGAACGACGGGCTGATCTATCTGGCGACGGCCGACCGGGTCGATCTGACGGCCGATGGCCGGTCCTTTTTGTCCGACGAATACGATTGAGCGCGCGGCGCCGGCTGCTCGGGCGGCCTGGCGCGGCGTCGCCTCGGAGCGTGCGATGGAACCGAGAGGCAGCGACCTCGGCGATTTCAGCGAGCCGTACCGCGGTTTCGAGATCGAGGTGAAGACCGAGCAGGTCTGGGACGGTGAGCATGCGCACTATCGCGTGCTGCAGGGCGATGCCGTGCGGATCGACTGGCGGCTGGTCAAGGTCGACGGGATGCTGCTGACCGAGCGGCGCGTGATCGAGCGCGTGCTCGACGAGGCGCGCCGGGCGGTCGATGCGGAACTGGGCTAGGGCTAGGGCCTGTTCACGCTGATAACGGGCTTGCGAACGTGCCTTTCCGCCCGGAGGGCAAGGAGAGAGGAGGCGCAATAGCCGTCGCTATTGCAACGACGAACGACGCCGCCATGCGGGCGGAAAGGCACGTTCCCCTGTTTGGAAAAAATTCGTTCGTGGGGCTGGCCCCCAGAAGGGCCGATCGCCGCGTCATGCTCCTCGCGAATACGTCGAGTATTCGCTTCGTCGCAATCCTTGCGCTCGGCCCTTCTGGGGGCCAGCGCAAGCCCGTTATTAGCGTGAACAGGCCCTGGCGCACGTGTCGGGCGGGCACGGCCCGTATTGCGGTAAAATATTGGGTTGTTTCCGTGCCGCCTGGCCTGTACCCGAATTCATGTCCGTTCCGTCCTCGCTTCCTCCCCGCCGTGTATCCGTCGCGCCGATGCTCGACTGGACCGACCGTCATTGCCGCTCGTTCCACCGCACGCTGACGCGCAATACGTGGCTGTATACGGAGATGATCACGACGGGCGCGCTGCTGTTCGGCGATGCCCAGCGGCATCTTGCGTTCACGCCGAGCGAATCGCCGGTCGCGCTGCAACTGGGCGGCAGCGAGCGCGACGATCTCGCGCGCGCGGCGAAGCTCGGCGAACAGTGGGGCTACGACGAAATCAACCTGAATTGCGGGTGTCCGTCCGAGCGCGTGCAGCGCGGCGCGTTCGGCGCATGCCTGATGAACGAGCCGCAGCTCGTCGCCGACGGCGTGAAGGCGATGCGCGATGCGGTGTCGGTGCCGGTGACGGTCAAGCACCGCATTGGTGTCGATGCGGTCGAGGACTACGCATTCGTGCGCGATTTCGTCGGCACGGTGGCCGAGGCCGGTTGCGAAACGTTCGTCGTGCATGCCCGCAACGCGATCCTGAAGGGGCTGTCGCCGAAGGAGAATCGCGAGATCCCGCCGCTCAAGTACGACTATGCGTATCGGTTGAAGCGCGATTTTCCGTCGCTGGAAATCGTGATCAACGGCGGCATCACGACGCTCGATGAAGTCGAGCAGCATCTCGAGCACGTCGATGGCGTGATGCTCGGCCGCGAGGCGTATCACAACCCGTACGTGCTGGCGGAGGTCGATGCGCGCTTCTACGGGTCGACCGCAGCGGTGCCCACGCGTGAAGAGGCTGAAGCGCAACTGATCGCGTATTGCGCGGCCGAGTTGAAGCGCGGCACCTACCTGGGCGCGATCGTGCGGCACGCACTTGGGCTGTATCGTGGCATGCCGGGCGCGCGCGGCTGGCGTCGCGTGCTGTCCGACAACAAGAAGCTCGCACGCGGCGATCTGGCCGTGTTCGACGAGGCACGCGCGCATCTGAACGAAGCCGAAGAATTTTTTGAAAAAAAGGCTTTGCAAGATTCAAAAGACTTCGTATAATCTTGTTCTTCGCTGCTGAAACAAAACAGCGAAGCGAAGAAAGCAGTATCAGTGGTGGCTGTAGCTCAGTTGGTAGAGTCCAGGATTGTGATTCCTGTCGTCGTGGGTTCGAGTCCCATCAGCCACCCCAACGAATTCAAGCAAAAAGCCCGGTTCAATGAACCGGGCTTTTTGCTTTCTGGCGTTCGGACGCACCCACGGTGTGTTTTGGTCACGGCGTCTTTAACGGAATGGCACACCGTATTCAATGAATCAACCGTGATGCCATCTCGGCTTCGCGCTTCAAAAGAACGATTACGTAAAGCGCTCGGCGCGACAACAACATCAAGCGCATGGAAGGGGCCGCCCTATGCACGAGAGAATCGAATGCCGTAGCGATGAATTCGACGGTCACGAAATCGTCATCGAGTCCGTGCAGGTGTCGAAATCGGGCGTGTGAACATGCGTGGTATCGACCGATAGCGCCGCTTGTCCGGCATCTCCGATGTGAATGACGGAGAGGGCGACGAGGCCCCCGGGTGTGCTTCGTATCGCGTTTCCGTGTAGTTGCGCCGACAACCTTCGTATCAGGTTTGCCCGCGACGCTTCTTTCCCCCTAAGGTTCCCGCCCGCCGTGCCGTTATCTTGCCTGGACAGCCCTCGTGCCTCGAATGCTGATCCGTTTTCTTGCCTGCTCGCGCAAAACGCGAGCAGGCTTTTTTCGTTTACGACCGCTCGCAACCGGCTGATTGGCGGAATCGCACAGGGCCTTGGCGTAAACCGACAAAGCGCAGCAGTCTTACATGCATGTAATGTGTGACCTTCCTCGTGCCCTCATGCTTTGCAGGGCCGTTCGATCCCGACGACCGGAGAAGGTGTCGGGATTTTTTTGCCCGCGTGCCGGCCTCCCGACGACGAGCCCCGGCGAAATGCATCCCGCAGAAGCGCGGTATATTTTGCGAAGACACATGCCGATCAAGAGAACGAGCACAAGGAGTTGCCACCGATGCCGGACACCCGGACCACACTGCGCGCCGCGACGGCGCACGACGCGAGCCACATTGCTCGCCTGCACACGCTGAGCTGGCAAACCGCCTATAGCCACATCCTTCCGGCCGCCTATCTGTCCGACGAGGTGCCGACGGAGCACGCGGTCCGGTGGCGCAAATATCTCGATCGCAGCGAGAGCGAGTGGGGCCTCGTGCTGATCGCCGAGTCGAATGGCGAGCCAGTGGGCTTCGTCAGCGCCGAACGCCCCGTCGATCCGGCGCTTGGTGTGTTGCTTGATTGCCTGCACGTTCATCCGTCTCATCACGGCAGCGGCACGGGCAAGCGCATGATCGAAGCCGTTCGCGCATGGGCCCGGTCGATTGGCGTGGACAAGGTCCATCTGCAAGTGCTGGAGGGCAACGTGCGTGCGATCGGGTTCTACGAACACAACGGCTGGCAATTGGCCGGTGTCGAAACGAGCCGCATCGGCCGGACGGAAGTCACCGACCGGATTTACGCGATCCAGGCTTGAACGCTTGCCGGCATCGCCGCGCGGCGCGCGCGCGTGCAACCGCGGCCGGCCGCTACGGCATCGCGGCCGGTGAAAGCCGAATGGACTGTGCCATTACTCTCCGCAATACCGGAGAAGCAAATCGGCTTCGGTCTCGTGGATTTCGACGGGCAAGATCGTCGCGCCGGCATAGGCGAGATAGCGCGCGCGATGCTGGCCGTTACGGAACGATGCGACGCCGATTTTCGACAGGCCGGGAATGCCGAGCAACGTTCGTGTTCTCGTCTCGCGAAACGTGATGAACGGCATGTCCGGAATCCGGTCCTGGTTCGGATCGAGGAATTCGCGAATACCCGCGGCCTTTCCAGGCGCCCAGTACTGAACCGACGGCAGCACATAGTCGGTGGTGTCGCGGTCGGCGCAGGTCAGCAGCTTCTTCAGGTCGATCGTCACGACCCGATGTCGAGAGTCGTCGGACGAAAATACCCGCTTGAGGTGCGTGTAAGCATAGGGAGCGTGCCCGGGAAGCTGGACGATCCAGACATCTACGCCGCCTTGTCGTGCATGAGCGAGCGTCATTATTTCCTCTGGTGGCGCAAGCAGTCTTTGTGACTCGAGTTTAGCAGCGCGGACAGCTGCACTGCACGCCGATACCAAAAATAGGAAAGCGAGCGACTTACAGCTTAACCGGCAAAAAATGAGACCGGTCATACGTTGACGGTCCATATCGACAGGCCGCGAGAATATCGCGATACTGCCAGCGAGAATGAAACCCTGCGCGAAATTCACGCAAGATTCACACGGTGTTGCGAAGCACGTCGGGCGCCGGGCATCATGAAAATTGAGAAGGCACGTTGAGCGGAGAAACCATGTCGTCGAAACTCGAGATCGAATATCTCGATTACTGCTTCACGGCAACGCTCGAAATCACGGCGTCCGGCCGTACCGCCGTTGTCGACAGGCGGCTCGAATCCGACGTGCGAAGCAAGACGCTCGCGTGGATCGTATTCGATCGTTTTCTGGAGCGAAGCGATTTCGCCGATGAGGAGGACGCGCGCGCCAATATCGTCGACTGGCTGGAGCGGCTTGCCGATCCGAGGCCCGTCGCATCAACCGAGATTGCGAAGGCGAGCGCGGTGGCAACCGGCGCAGTGGCGGCAGATGCGTCGACAGCCGGCATCGCCTCCGACGCCGCTAGTGAAATCATCTGCAATCTCGACTGGATCGAAATGGTTGGCGACTGGTTTTCCAATGGCTCGTTGTAGCAACGAACTCGTATTTTCGTGATGCAGATCATTGTGCGCAAGAAATTCCGCGTGAAAAAATGACGCGGAAATCGTATCGCACAAAAAAAATAGAATAATCCTGCTTTGACAATATCCGCGACTTACCGGAAACTGCGCCCGGGTATGAAAAATCGACTTGAGTTAAAAATAAATAAAACGCTGGAATGAAAAGGCGGGCGCTGTCGCCGGGCTCTTCGTCAACGATGCCGGCAAGCAATGCGCCGCGCTTGAATCATGACGGTATTCGCCGGCAGGCGAGCATGCCGATGCCGTCACGTTGTCACCAAAGGGTGAGTTGCCGCACAGACCGCCGCGCGACCCGCGGTCACAATTTGACCGGTTGACCGTTCTTCCCCGGCCCGGTCAACCATTTCCCCGCTCGCTCGCGCAGGAGCGGGGGCTTTTTGCCCCCCGACGCCGGAAGGCTGCGTCGGTGGAACCGGACAGGCGTTCGGCGGGCTGTGCGACGGCACTCGTGCGCATCCCGACATCCGTTCGCCCGATCCGTACGAATTGCTTTCCTCGTGCCTGAGCGAACCCTCAGGCCCATCGCCGTTTTTTGCCGGCGATGCCTTGATCCCGGCGGCGCGCAACAACGCTGCCGGGATGTTTTTTGCGTCGCCTGCGTGACGTCACGTCGCGCCACGGGCATGGCGCTCCGCTCAGCCCGCCTGTTCGACGCTCGTTTCCCATCCATCGTAGTTGCCGCCGAGTGCGCGCACCTCGCGATTGAGCGCGATCGTATGGCGCGTGATGTCGGCGAGCGCCGTCGTGCCTTCGTGCGAAAACCGCACCGCCGACTTGCCGTCTTCGGTCGGCGCGACCGATTCAACCGGATAGCCTTTCGCTTCGGCCCAGTCCGCGAACTGGTGCGCGTCGCTCGGGTCGGGGAAGTACGCCCAGTGCATCACGCGCCGGTTCACGTCGGGGACGTCGCCTTGCTGCCGCAGCGCATCCAGCGTGCGCATGTCGCGCATGATCTGCCAGTCGTCGTCGGTCGGGTAGAGCGTCTGCCAGTATGTCGTCTTGTCCGGGTCGTCCTGATGGGCGTACTGAAGCGCATAGGTCGTCTGGTCGGCCAGCGAGTCGACGATCTCCGCGGCCGCCTCTTCGTCGAACGGCACGTAGAAAAGAAAATCCTGGTTGCCGTCGACGGTGATGCGGCCGACCTGCACGCCGCCTTTCGCGGTGATCGCGGCATCGAGCAGAGCCTCGATCTTTGCGAGATCGGCGTATTCGTCGCCGGTCGGCAGACCTTCGGGCGACGGATGTGCAAAGGGGATGCGCACGCTGAGCACCGACGTGCGCGGATCGCCATCCGCGATTTCCGCGAAGCCGTGGTTGAAGCTGATGAAAGCCTGATGGTCGCCCATTCTGGCAGGGAAGGTTCCCCAGGCGTCGCTCATGTGTTTCTCCCGTACACGATTGTCTGTTGACGGTTGCAAAGCGTCTCAATGTATCATCGAAAATCGCGTTGGCCGGAGCCGCGCACGTGATCGCGGGCCGTGCGCGCCGCGCAGGCGAGGTCCGGGCTGTTCGCCGCTCGCCGCATGCATGCGGCAGGCCGCAAAAATTCAAGGGAGATGCCGATGTCGACGTTTGCGGTGAATGGTGTCCGAATCGATCCGCTCAGCGCGCGCGTGACGCACGTGCGGTGGGCGGCCGTGAACCCGGCCGATCGCTCGTGGGCGGCGGCGCCCAGCGAGGCCCCGGTGGCGGACGTGGCGCGCGCGCTCGCGTCCGGTGGCGATGTCCGCGCGATCTTCTCGGCATCGGACACCACCGCAATCGGCCCCAGGCTGAAGCGCGTGCTGTATCGCGATGCGTCGGAAGGCATCGAGCTCGACATCGATGCGACGAGCGAGTCGCGCACATTGCGCGATCTGCCGCAGATCTGACTACGACGGTACCCGAAACGAATCGCGAGAACGCGTCCATGACCCTGCCCAGAACCGCCATCGCCCCGCTGGCATTCGCGCTTTGTTTGCCGCTTGCCGCCTGTCAGACCGCGTCCGGCCCGACGCCCGTGCAACCGTCGCCCGAGACCGCGTCGGCGACCGTTCCCGCGTCTTCGCCGCCGGCCGCGCCGATTCGCGGCATGGGGCTCGCGCCTCGTCTGGCTGGGCAGAGCCACTGGGCCGTCGGTCAATGCACGACCAACGGTACCGTCAAGGTATGCAATTGACCGACGTCGGCGCAATGGCGCGTGATTCGCGCAAACGGGATCGGAGTCCCGACATGCCGCCCGAGTCGATGGACCGGCGGGCGTCGGCACGAGCAGGCGTGCAATGAACGAACGCGAAACGACGAATTCCGGCTGGCACGTCGATCCCGTCGCGGGAACGGTCGCCGGCTCGTTGCCGGTCACGCTGGCAGTCGACGGCCGAAGCCTGAAAAGCAGGGCGGTCGTGTGTGCGGGGCTGGCCGCGGCGAGCCTGTGCGGTTATGTGGCCGCCCCGACGCTCTGGCCGGTGGCGGCGCTGGCCGCGTTGCTGGGGTTGTCCAGTGCCGCATTGTTCGTCTCGTCGCGGCGCAAGATGGCGCTGCAGGTCGACGAGACGGGCTTCCGGCTGATCGGTTCCGCCCGCGAAAAACCTGTCACGCCGTGGCGTGACGTCACGGAATTCCGGATCGTCCGCGTCGCCGGTAATCATTACATCGGCTACCAGTTCTCCGCACATTCGTCGCGCACGAAGGTGCCGGGTGGTGTGATGCTGCCGATCGCCCGGTTTGCCGATCTTCCGCTCGACGCGGTGGCCGAGTTGCTGGAGGCCTGCCGCCGCCAGTTCGGCCTGCCGGACGAACCGGCCGACCGAACGGGCTGACGAGGCCCGAGGGGCGCTCGGTGCACCCAGTGGCTCAACCAAACAAAAAATCTCGTGTGTCGTGTCGATTTCCGCGGGAGTCGTCCGTCGTAGCATCGGAGGCGTGCGCATCGCGCGTCCGTCCCGATTTTCGATACGACAACCGACTGAAGGAGCGACACCATGCCCACGTCCGTCAAGCCGATCCCGGAAGGGATGCGCACGCTGACCCCGCATCTGATCTGCGCGGGCGCAACCGCAGCCATCGACTTCTACAAGCGCGCATTCAACGCGACCGAACGGTTTCGCCTCGCGATGCCCGACGGCCGGCTCGCGCATGCGTGCCTTGCGATCGGCGATTCGACGCTGATGCTGGTGGATGAAATGCCCGAACACGGTGCGATGGGCCCGAAGGCGCTGAAAGGCACGCCCGTCTGCCTGCATCTGTACGTGCCGGATACCGATGCCGCAATCGCAAAGGCGGTCGCGGCCGGCGCGACGATCACGATTCCGGCCGCCGACATGTTCTGGGGCGATCGTTACGGGCAGGTCGAGGATCCGTTCGGGCATCGCTGGTCGCTGGCGACCCATCAGCGCGACCTGACACCCGAGCAGATCGCGGACGCAATGGCTAGCGCGCCGCCTTGCGGAAGCTGACCGACGTCACTGCACGACCGCGGCCGAGCGGCGGCCTGGTTGCGCCGCGGCGGCGCGGCGCGTCCGCGGTCATGCGCCGGCCGTCTTGCCGCGCTGCTTGTGTTCGTACATCCGGTGATCGGCCGATGCGAGCAGGTCGGCGACGGTGCGATGGCGTGCGGGATCGTACGCAACGTGCCCGACGCTGAAACGGATCGCGTAGCCGCGTGAGTCGGCTGCATTGCGCTGCGCGAGCGCCTGCGTCACGCGTTCGATGGGCTGGGCGACGTCGGACGGATCGGTGGCGCTCAACAGCGCGACGAACTCGTCGCCGCCGAGCCGCGCGATGACGTCGCTGTCGCGCAGCGCGTCTGTCAACGTTTCGGCGAACGCCTTCAGCGCGCGATCGCCTTCGGCATGGCCGAAGCGGTCGTTGATCGCCTTGAAATCGTTCAGGTCGAAGAACAGCAGCACGGCGTGGCGGCCGACGCGATCGCACAGGCTCAGCACATGGCGGGCGAGAATCTCGAAGCCGCGGCGGTTCGTCAACTGCGTGAGTTCGTCGGTGGTCGCGAAATGCAGCGCGGCGATCTCGCGCTCGGTCATGTGGGCGAGATCGCCGAGGAGTGCGAGTTCGTCGGGTTCGAGCGAGCGCGGCCGCGTGTCGATCAGGCATAGCGTGCCGATGGGGGCGCCGTTCGGTGCGGCGAGCGGCCGGCCGGCGTAGAAGCGGATGCCGGGCGCGCCGGTGACGAGCGGGTTGTCGTGGAAGCGATCGTCGTTCAGTGCATCCTGGATCACCATCGTATCGCCCGCGAGCAGTGCGTGCGCGCAGAACGACACGTCGCGCGGCGTCTGCGTGGCGTCGAGTCCCGCACGACTCTTGAACCACTGGCGATTCTCGTCGACGAGGCTCACGAGGGCGATCGGTACGTCGAACAGCCGTCGCGCGAGACGCGTCAGGCGATCGAAGCGCTCTTCAGGTGGCGTATCGAGGATCGAGAGCGAACGAAGCGTATCGAGCCGGGCCGCCTCGTCGGTCGGTGTCGGTGCGATTTGCATGGGCCTTGCCTCTTGTCCCGGCCGTTGGGCCGTCATGGGTCGTACGTTGAACAGTATCGCGCATTCCTCGATGCATCGCCACGCTTCATGTCTCGCGGCTGCGGTGAGGGGGCTCGGGAGGGTCGGCGAAGATGCCGTGAGAAGCGGGTGTCATCGCACCGTGTTTCGTTCCGATGCGGAATCGCACAGGCGATACCTCAAGGTGCGCGTCGCCATGCCGTAAATAGGACGAGTCCAATCGTTCATCACATCCCATCGCACCATGGTTCGAATTCTGTACGCGGGCTATCTCGCGTTTGCGCTGTATCTCCTTTACCCGCTGGTTCAGAACACGCTGATGTTCAGCACCGATTGCGTGAGCAGGGTGCTGCCCATGGGCGATCACGGCTTGTCGGCGAATTCGGCAAGCGGTGCGGACGGGCACGCGAACCACTGTATGTCGGGCGCGCATGCCGGCGCAGCGATCGGGCGGGTGCCTGAAATCCATTGAACGCGGCGTCGTCGCTCGTGAGGGGCGCTTCGCGAATTGGCATGCTGGCCATTTGGCCGAATTGAACATCGCGCCATGCTCGCCGATCATCTGCAACACGGCGGCAAAAATGCGGGCGGTCGAGCGCGGGGCGAAAGCGCGTGTCGCGCGTCAGTAGCTGGAGCGGTACGGCGTGCCCTGGTCGAAGCGGCTTTGCCAGTGCGTGAGGTAGCGCGACGCGAGTTGCGGATTGTTCCAGACCACGACGACGTTCTCGGAATTGCGGCTGGCCGCCGACGCACTGTAGTTGAACGAACCCGTTTCGACGTGCTCGGCGTCGATCACGAGGTACTTGTCGTGATGGATCGCATAGGCGTCGATCGTGCGCGTCGGGATGCCCGCGTTGACGAGCAGGTTCAGTGCCTGCTTGCTGCTCTTCGCGCGGTTGCCCTTGTCGTCGACGACCACCGCGACATTGACGCCGCGGCGCTTGGCGGCAAGCAGCGCGCGCGCGACGGGCGGCGACGTGAACGAGTAGGCGGCGACCCGGATCGAGCTGCGCGCCGCGCCGATCGCTTTCAGCACGAGCGCCTCGGCGCCGCCGTCGGGCGAGAATGCCGATTCGACGACCTGGGTCGCGGGTGCTTCGTGAGTGGGGGCCGGCAACCATCGCGACACGAGATCGATCGCTTGCTGGAGCAGCGATTCGCTTTGCGTCTTGCCGAAGGCGGCGAAGGGTGTGGCGAGCAGGGAAGCGGCGAGACAGGCGGCAGCGAGGCGATTGCGCGACAACATCTTGGACAGCGAATAATTTCGAGACAGCGGGCCGTGAGTGTAACGCACGCGTGGCGGCCCGGTCACGTGCGGATGCGAAGCGACGGTGCGCGCGATGATCGGCAGGGGTGGTGGGGGGACGCAAAGTTGCGTTGTCCAGCTCGTGGGTGCGAGCGGGGTGGTCGACGGATAGCGGATAGGGCCGGCGATGGCATGCGATTGCATGCGCCGTTGCAGGGCACGCGAGTGCGAGCAATGCGTGCACCCGGTCGGACGGACGGGGACTCAATGCGGCTTGTCGCCGAAGCACGTGCAACGGGCGCGTCAGCCAGACATTCGCGCGCAGCGCATCGTCAATCCGTCTCTGCAGACGCCCCCGCTTCGTCGGTCGCGATCCATCCGGGCCCAGGCTCTGGCTGCACGTCGCGTGCGTCGAGCGGTTCGCCACAGGCCGAGCATACGGTCACCGCGTGCATCAACTGCCCGCAGGTCCGGTGGCGCAATTGCAACGGCGGCCCCTGGCCGTCGTCCTTCCAGCGATCGCCCCACGCCATCAGCGCGAGCAGCGCCGGGTAGAGGTCGAGGCCCTTTTGCGTCAGTCGGTATTCGAAGCGCGGCGGGCGTTCCTGATACGCGCGCTTCACGAGCACGCCTTCGTCGACGAGCCGCGCGAGCCGTTCGGCCAGCACGTGGCGCGTCAGGCCAAGCTGGGCCTGGAACGCATCGAAGCGGCGGCAGCCGAGGAAGGCGTTGCGCAGGATCAGCATGGTCCAGCGGTCGCCGAGCACGGCGAGCGTGCGTGCGACTGAACAGTTCAGCGTGCCGATGTCGTCCCATTTCATCGTCGAGTCTCTTGCCTCTTGCGGCGGTCTTGCGGCGGTTCAGCGAAATAGCGGGTTCGATTATAGAACCCACCTTCGGTCGCAACACGCTCAGCCGCGTTGACAACGGCCGGTATCGTTGACAATAATGAGTTCCAATTTAGAACTTACTCGCGCGGCGACGCGCTTTCAACCCGGAGACAACCCGATGAATCCGCTTTCCCTGTCTGGCCTCGATCTGCTGCGTGCCGCCGCGTCGGGCGACGCGCCCCTTGCGTCGATTTCCGAGACGATCCCGATGCGTCCGCTCGACGTCGAGCTCGGTTACGTGAAGTTTTCGGCGCGGGCGGACGGTCGGCACCTGAATCCGCTGGGCGGCGTGCACGGCGGGTTCGCCGCGACGGTGCTCGATTCGGTCACTGGGTGCGCGGTGCATTCGATGCTGGACGCGGGCGTCGGTTACGGCACCGTCGATCTGCACGTGAAGATGCTGCGGCCCGTGCCGCGCGACGTCGAGCTGATTGCGGAAGGGCGCGTGATTCACCTCTCGCGTTCGCTGGGCGTCGCGGAGGGCACGCTGAAGACGCCGGACGACAAGATCGTCGCGCACGCGTCGGCGACCTGCTTCATCCAGCGGCCGCAGTGACGCAAGGCGGCAGCACCGTCGTCCGAGCAGGCGCGTGACCGCTGGGCACCCGCAAGGCACGCTCGTAAGCGTGCGCGGCGCCCGCCTGAAGCAATCGCGTCGATGTGATAGCGTTCCTGCTTTCCACCGACGCGACAGGAACAGCATGGAATACCGCACACTCGGCGACTCGGGCATCCAGGTCAGCCTGATCGGTCTCGGCACGATGACGTGGGGCGAGCAGAATTCGGAGCGCGACGCGCACGAGCAGATCGACTATGCGCTCGGGCAGGGCGTGACGCTGATCGACGCCGCGGAGATGTATCCGGTGCCGCCGAAGCCCGACACGCAGGGCCGCACCGAGCAATACATCGGCACCTGGATCGCGCAGCATCGCGCGCAGCGCGACCGCATCGTGCTCGCGACGAAGATCGCGGGGCCGGCGCGGCAGCCGCACAATCCGCGCCATATTCGCGGTGAGGGCAACCAGTTCGACCGCAAGAACCTGACCGAAGCGCTCGACGGCAGCCTCAAACGCCTGCAGACCGACTACGTCGATCTCTACCAACTCCACTGGCCCGACCGCAGCACGACCACGTTCGGCCGACCCGCGTATCCGTGGGTCGACGACGCGTACACGGTGCCGATCGAGGAAACGCTCGGCGTGCTCGCGGAATTCGTGAAGGCCGGCAAGGTGCGCGCGATCGGCGTGTCGAACGAAACGCCGTGGGGTGTCGCGCAGTTCCTGCGCGCGGCCGAGCGGCTGGGGCTGCCGCGCATCGCGAGCATCCAGAATCCGTACAGCCTGCTGAACCGCACGTTCGAAAACGGGCTGTCGGAATTCACGCATCGCGACGGCGTCGGCCTGCTCGCGTATTCGCCGCTCGCGTTCGGCTGGCTGTCCGGCAAGTACGAGAACGGCGCGCGTCCGGCCGGCGCGCGCATCACGCTGTTCGAGCGCTTCCAGCGCTACAGCAAGCCGCAGGCCGTCGAGGCGACGTCGCGTTACGTCGCGCTCGCGCAGCGTCACGGGCTGTCGCCCGCGCAACTGGCGCTCGCGTTCGTCAACAGCCGCCCGTTCGTGCGCAGCAATCTGGTCGGCGCGACGTCGCTCGAGCAGTTGAAGGAGAACATCGGCAGCATCGATGTGACGCTGTCCGACGAGATCCTCGCCGAAATCGACGCATTGCACGAACGGCAGCCGAATCCGGCGCCGTAAACGGCGCGCGACCCGCGCGGCAGCGATGCCGCGACGGGCCGCGTCGGCGGCGCATTGCCGCGCCGTCGCTTCCCGCGTCAGCGCATCTTCAGCCGCGTGCGCGCGACGAACAGCGCGGCGAGGCTCAGCAGCGCACATCCGATCAGATAGAGCGCCGGCGACAGCCGGTTGCCGGTCGTGCTGATCAGCCAGGTGATGACGAACGGCGCGAAGCCGCCGAACAGCGTGACGCCGGTGTTGTAGCTGACCGCGAGCCCGGTGGCGCGTGTCTGCGACGGGAACAGTTCGGCCATCAGCGCCGGCAGCGCGCCGCAATACATCGCCTTCAGCGCGCCGATCCAGACCAGTGCGGCAAGCATCGTCGCGAACGACGCGTGGCGTGTGAGCCATGCGAACGTCGGCCACACGGTCAGGAGCATCAGCACGGCCGCGACCGCCATCATGCGGATCCGCCCGGTGCGGTCGGACAGATGGCCGACGACCGGCGTGACGAGCGTCAGCACGAAGCCGGTCGCGAGCGTCGCCGCGAATCCCGTCGATGCCGGCAGCCCGAGCTGCTTGATCGCGTAGGTCGGCATGTACAGGATCATGTAGTTGATCGCGGTTGAAATCACGAGCACGCCGGTCGACAGCAGCAGCCGCACCTTCTGGTCCGCGAACAGCTCGCGCACCGGCGCTTCGGAGCGTGCCTGCGTCTTGAACTCGACGCCTTCGTCGACGTAGCGGCGGATGTACAGCCCGACCGGGCCGATCGCGAGGCCGAACAGGAACGGCACGCGCCAGCCCCAGCTTTCGAGTTGCGCGGAGCTCAGCGTGGCCGTCAGCAGCGCGCCGAAGCCCGACGCGAGCAACGTCGCGAGGCCCTGGCTCGCGAACTGCCAGCTCGACATGAAGCCGCGCCGCTGCGGCGCATGCTCGACGAGAAACGCGGTCGAACTCGCGAATTCGCCACCCGCGGAAAAGCCCTGCATCAGCCGCGACAGCATGATCCCGAGCGGCGCCAGAATGCCGATCGACGCGTAGGTCGGCATCAGCGCGATCAACAGCGTGCCGGCCATCATCATCGCGATCGACAGCAGCAGCGACGCCTTGCGGCCCGCGCGGTCCGCGTACGCGCCGAGCACGAAGCCGCCGATCGGCCGGATCAGGTAGGACAGCCCGAACGTGCCGAGCGTCAGCATCAGCGACGTCGCTTCGCTCGTGGCAGGGAAGAACAGCTTGGCGATCGTGACCGCGAAGAAGCCGTAGACGATCAGGTCGAACCATTCGAGCGCGTTGCCGATCGACGCCGCGAAGATGATGCGCCGGATCTTCGCGGCGCTGGGGCGCGCGGCGTCCTGCGAGGTCAGGGTGGTCGTATTCATCGTGTGTGCAGTCCCGTGAAAGGGGCGAAGCGCGTTACAGGGCGGCGCCGGCCGCGGCGGATGCCGCGCGGCGAACGGGCGGCGCGTCGTCGCCGAGATCCCAGAAGAGGCCGGCCATCATCTGCAGCCCCTCGCTGACGACGCTGGCGAGCAGGTGCTCGTCGGGCGCGTGCTGCGAGCACGCCGGGTACGAGTGCGGCACCCACAGCGTCGGCAGCCCGAGCGTGTCGGCGAACACCTCGTTCGGCAGCGTGCCGCCGAGATTCGGCAGGATCGCGGGCTTCTTGCCGGTGGTGCGCGCGAGCGACGCGACGGCCCAGCGGACCCACGGATCGTCCGGCGGCACGCGCGTCGCCGGCGCGCCGCGTTCGACGTCGATCTCGATGTCGGCGAAGCCGTGCGCATCGAGATGCGCGCGAAGGTGCGCAGGCAGCGCTTCCCAGTCGGTGCCGACGACGAAGCGCAACTGGCAATGCGCATACGCGACGGGCGGGATCGCGTTGACGGGGTGCTCGGGGTTGCCGGCCTTGAACGCGAGAATCTCGAACGTGTTCCAGCCGAATACGCGCTCGGCGGCGGACAGGCCGGGCTCGCCCCAGTCGGCGTCGAGCGCCGGATCGCCGGGGCCGCCGCCGACCGAAAGATCGGCGAGCGCGTCGCGCACCGCGGCCGGGATCGGCGGGGGGCGCAGCCCCGCGACGCGAATCGCGCCGCGCGCGTCGACGAGGCTCGCGAGCGCATGCGCGAGCACGATCGCCGGGTTGCGCAGCAGTCCGCCCCAGTTGCCGGAGTGATGTGCGCCGTCGCGGGCGCGCAGGCTCAGCTTGAAGTTGACCGCGCCGCGCGAGCCGAGGAAGACCGTCGGGCGCGCGGCGGCGATGCGCGGGCCGTCGGACGCGATCAGCACGTCGGCCGCGAGCGCGTCGCGCTCCTGGCGGCACAGCGCGTCGAGGCCCGGCGACCCGGTTTCCTCGCCCATCTCGATCAGCAGCTTCGCGTTGAAGCCGAGCCGGCCGCCGCGCGCATCGAGCACGCTCGCCAGCGCGGCCAGGTTGATCGTGTGCTGACCCTTGTTGTCGGCGCTGCCGCGGCCGTACCAGCGGTCGCCGTCGGCCGTCAGCGTCCACGGCGACAGCGGCGCGCGCCACTGCGCGTCGTAGCCGCGCACGACGTCGCCGTGGCCGTAGATCAGCACGGTCGGCAGCGCGTCGTCTTCGTGGCGCGACGCGAGCAGGAACGGCCCGCCGCCGTCGACGGGATTCTCGACGATGCGCGACGTGAAACCGAGGCCGGCGGCCTCGGGCGCGATCTCGTCGGTCAGATAGGCGCGCAGCGCGGCGTCGCTGCCACTTTCCTGGCTTTCGGTGCGCAGGCCGACGCGGCGGCTCAAGGTGGTGAAGAACGCGCCGGATTCGAACTGGTTCAGTGCATGCTGGATGGCGGCGTTGCGGCTCAAATCGTGTCTCCTCTGATGGTTCGCTGTGCGCGGGCCGTGCCCGCAACGTGAAGTGCGATCGATTCTAGAAAGCCGGTTTTTTTGTCACAATAATCGAATTTCGAACCTTTCTTTGCCGAAAAGGCAAAGCAGCGCGGCCGGATGCGGCGCGGAGACAGAACGATGGCGGCTTTCCTGCATGGTCTGGCGTTGCGATATTTCGTCGAGGTAGCGCGTACCGGCTCGATCAGCGATGCGTCCGCGCGGCTGCACGTGGCCGTGTCGGCGATCAGCCGCCAGATCGCGAAGCTGGAGAGCGAACTCGGCGCGCCGCTGTTCGAGCGGCGGCCGCGCGGAATGGCGCTGTCGGAGGCCGGCGAGCGGCTGTTGGCATTCGCGCAGCGCAGCCTGCTGGAGGCCGAACACGTGATGAAGGACATCGGCGGGCTCGACGCGCTGCACGGCAGCCTGCTGAAGATCGCGTGCTCGGAAGGATTCGCGATCGATTTCCTGCCCGGCGTGCTCGCGAGCTTCAAGGCGCGCCATCCGGGCGTCGATTTCACGGTGTGGGTGGTGTCGCCGGCGGACGCGACCCGGCGCGTGCGCGACGGCGATGCGGACATCGCATTGACCTTCAGCCTCGCGCCGGAGAAGGGCGTGCGCGTCGACCACACCGAGCGCGCGCCGGTCTTCGCGCTGGTCCGGCACGATCATCCGCTCGCGGCGCGCGACGCGGTGTCGCTTGCCGATGTCGCGCGGCACGCGCACGTGCTGCCTGAAGCCGGCACGACGGTGCGCCAGTTGATCGACATCGCATGCGCGCTCGACGGGTTGCTGCTCGAGCCCGAACTGACGAGCAACAACACCGCGGCGATGTACGGCTACGCGCGGCGCACGGGCGCGGTGATGTTCACCGGGCTGTTGTCGGTGCGCGATCGCTCCGATGCGGACGGCTTCGTCGCCGTGCCCCTGACGAACCCGCAATTGCGCGAACGCAGCATCCAGGTGCAGACGATGGCGGGACGCGATCTGCCCGCGTCGGTGCGCGCGTTCCGCGACCACCTGATCGATGCGATGCAGGCCGCCTCGCCGCCGCCGACTGCCGCGCGACGCCCGGGACGCCGGCCCGTGAGATAATCGTCAATCCGCCTTTCCATGCCCATGCGGCTCTTCGAGCCGCATCGCCCCTGTTCGA
Source organism: Burkholderia sp. BE12 (assembly GCF_002959955.1). NCBI lineage: Bacteria > Pseudomonadati > Pseudomonadota > Betaproteobacteria > Burkholderiales > Burkholderiaceae > Burkholderia > Burkholderia sp. BE12. Next base: position 47,639 of record NZ_PREY01000033.1, read on the forward strand.
CGCCAAATTGAAGAACCTGATTGTCACCCTCGATCGCGCTGGCGAGTTCGACGAGATCATCGACGTGCGCACGCCGCTCGAGTTCGCCGAGGACCATATTCCCGGCGCGCTGAACGCGCCCGTGCTCAGCAACGAAGAGCGCGTGCTCGTCGGCACGATGTACCGGCAGGTGTCGCCGTACGAGGCGACGCGCGTCGGCGCGGCGATCGTCGCGCGCAACATCGCGCGCCATCTCGACACGACGTTCGCCGACCGGCCGCGCAACTGGCGCCCGCTGATCTACTGCTGGCGCGGCGGCAAGCGCTCGGGCTCGATGACGACCTGGTTCAACCTGATCGGCTGGAAGGCGCGCCAGCTCGACGGCGGCTACAAGGCGTACCGCCAGTCGGTGTGCGCGACGCTTGACTCGCTGCCGACGCGCTTTCGCTATATCGCGCTCGTCGGCCATACGGGCTGCGGCAAGACCCGCCTGCTGAATGCACTGCGCGACGTGGGCGCGCAGACGCTCGATCTCGAAGCGCTCGCCTGTCATCGCGGCTCGCTGCTCGGCGCGCTGCCGGGTAAGCCGCAGCCGGCGCAAAAAGGGTTCGATTCGGGGCTCGTCGAGACGCTGGCGCGTTTCGACCCCGAATGGCCGGTATTCGTCGAGTCGGAAAGCCGCAGGATCGGGCTCGTGCAGTTGCCGATCGCGCTGATCGAAGCGTTTCACGCGGGGCCGTGGGTGCAGGTCGAAGCGGCCCACGACGAGCGGATCGCGTTCCTGCTCGACGATTACGCGCACCTGTTCGACGACCCGGACGCGTTCAAGGCGCAGCTTCATCGGCTGATCGGCCTGCACAGCCGCGAAGAGGTGACGCGCTGGAAGGGGCTGATCGATACCGGCGCGCGGGCCGATTTGTTCGCCGAACTGATCGACAAGCATTACGATCCCGCCTATGCGCGCACTTACCGCGCGACGTACAACAAGCCGAACCGGGCGCTGACGTTCACGTTCCGGCCCAACGCAGCCGACGTGCGCGATCAGGCGCGCACGCTGCTGGCCGAGCTCGCGCAAGCCGGATTGCCCGCGTCGGCCGCGCTTGCCGCCGGCGCGACAACCGCAACCGACAAAGACCAATCGACGACCACCGCACGATGACGACCACACGTACCCAACCCACTCCGGCGCTCGGCTGGATGACCTTCCTGCTGATCGCGATCGCGGGCCTGTTCTATGTGAAATGGTTCCCGTACTACAACAAGGCGTTCGTTGCCGCAGAGCACCATTCGATCGGCCAGTCGATCCTGATGGGCACATCCGCGGCCGCGCCCGAACCGTCGCTGAAGGCGGCGCTCGACTACGCGTGGGCATACGGCAAGGCGATCTGGCAGGCGATGGTGCTCGGCCTGCTGCTCGGCTCGGCCGTGCAGGCGCTGTTGCCCGCGCACTGGGTGGCGCGCGTGCTCGGCCGCACGGGCTTCGGCAGCGTCGCCGCGGGCGGGCTGCTGTCGCTGCCCGGGATGATGTGCACGTGCTGCGCGGCGCCGGTCGTGGCGGGCTTGCGTGCGCGCCATGCGTCGCCCGGCGGCGCGGTCGCGTTCTGGCTCGGCAATACGGTGCTGAACCCGGCGGCGCTGGTGTTCATGGGCTTCGTGCTCGGCTGGCACTGGAGCGCGCTGCGCCTCGTGCTCGGCATCGCGATGGTGTTCGGGATCGGCTATCTGCTGAACCGCATCGCGCGTCCCGAAGACCGCAGCATCGACGATGCGCAGCTCGCCGCGCTGGCGGCCGAGCAGGCCGCGGCCGGCAATCCGTTCGTCCGCTGGGTGAAGCTGCTCGCGCGCATGGCCGTGCGGCTCGTGCCCGAATACATCGTGCTCGTGCTGCTGCTCGGCGCCGCGCGCGCGTGGCTGTTCCCGCATATCGGCCCGGACATCGGCAATCATCTCGGCTGGATCGTCGCGTTCGCGGTCGCGGGCATGCTGTTCGTGATCCCGACGGCCGGCGAGGTGCCGATCATCCAAGCGATGCTGTCGCTCGGCATGGGCGTCGGTCCGGCCGCTGCGCTGCTGATGACGCTGCCGCCGATCAGCGTGCCGTCGCTCGCGATGCTCGCGCGTTCGTTCAAGCCTTACATGCTGGCGATCGTCGCGACGCTCGTCGTCGTGTTCGGGATCGCGAGCGGCTTGCTCGCGATCGCGTTCGGGTTCTGACGCATGCAAACGGCGCACCCGGAGCGCGCCATCGCCGTATTCATCCGGCGCCGCCGCTTCACGTGTGCGGCGCCTTTTACAAGAAGCAAACAGGAAAACGCATGACCCAACCGAAGATCCATCCTCGACTCGAAAAGGCGCTGACGCGCGGCGATCTCGCGATCCGCCAGGCCAATTCCGCGCGGGCGACTGCCGTGCTGCATGCACTCGGCACGATGATCATCGAGGCCTCCGCAACGATCGGTGTCGAGGCGAGCATCGACATTCCGCAAGGCGATCGCATTTACGATCCCGTCAACGGCCTGTGGCCGCAGAAGATGCTGGTGTCGTTCGACGGCCCGGTGGACGAAGCCGACAAGGAAGAGCTGCGCACGGTCTATCTGCTGGCCGACGATCCGGGCACGCAGTTCCGCGTCGAATGGCATCGCGCGGACGGCAAGCTCGGCCGCCAGGAAGGCGGCCCGCTCGCGACCGTCGCGTTCCTGACCGACGTCGAAATTCCGTGGAGCGACGACGACGAGTAACGTCGTCGCATGAAGCCGGCGCCCGGTGCGCGGTGCCCGGCGCGCCGGCCGTCAGCGCATCATCCGCCGCCGGAACAGCCACGCGGACAGCAGGAACCCGCCGAACGCGTAGCCGGCGAGCACCGCGACGTGCAGCGCGATGTCGGCCGCCGGCCGGCCGAGCATCGCAGGGCGGATCAGCTCGACCGCGTTCGCGAGCGGCAGCGCCTGCGCCGCGTGCTGCGCGAGCGGCGGCAACTGCGTGATCGGGAAGAACACGCCTGACAGCAGCAGCATCGGCGTCAGCACGAGCGTCTGATAGAACATGAAGAAATCGTAGGACGGTGCGAGCGCCGTGACGATCATCGCGATGCTGGCAAACGCGAGGCCGGCCAGCGCGATCACGGGCAGCACCGCGAGCATCGACGGAAACCGCGCGTAGCCGAGCCCTCCCGCGACGAGCATGATCGCGCCTCCCGACAGCATCGCCTTGCTGGCTGCCCAGACGATCTCGCCGAGCACGATGTCGCCGAGTGCGAGCGGCGTATGCATGATCGCTTCCCACGTGCGCTGCACGTGCATCCGCGAGAAACCCGAATACATCGATTCGAAGCTCGCGGACATCATCACGCTCGAGCCGACCGTGCCGGCCGCGAGGAACGCGATATACGACACGCCGTCGACATGGCCGAGCATCAGGCCGAGCCCGAAACCCAGCCCGAACAGATAGATCATCGGATCGGCGAGATTGCCGAACATCGACGCGAGCGCGAGCTTGCGCCACACGAGATAGTTGCGCCGCCAGACGGCGATCCAGTTGCTGGCGTTCGCCGGCATCGCTATCGCGAAGCGCGATTCGCGCGGCGGGGCCGATCGCGCGGTGGCGGAATAGTTACGGACGTCCATGGTCGATCAATCCTGCATCTCGCGGCCCGTGAGCCGCAGGAACACATCCTCCAGATTGGCCGGGCGATGCAGATAGCGCAACCCCGTCCGGCCCTTGAGTCGTGCGCTGATCGGTTCGGGGTCGGTCACATAGCAGAATAGCGTTTCGCCGCTGATCTCGGTGTGCTTCGCGAATGCCGACAACTCGTCGCGCAGCGCGGCCGGCTCCGGCCCGTAGATCTCGATCACGTCGCAACCGATCTCCGATTCGATCAGTGCGTGCGGCGCGCCTTCGGCGATCTTGCGGCCTTCCTCGATCACGCACAGCCGATCGCACAGGCGCTCGGCTTCTTCCATGAAATGCGTGGTGATCAGGATCGTCTTGCCGCGCGCGAGCAGCGAGCGCAGCCGCTCCCACATCAGATGCCGCGCCTGAGGATCGAGGCCCGTCGTCGGCTCGTCGAGCACCAGCACATCGGGATCGTTGACGAGCGCGCGGGCGAGCGTGAGGCGGCGCTTCATGCCGCCCGACAGCTCGCCGACTTTCGCATCGGCCTTGTTCTCGAGCTTTGCGAATTCGAGCAGCGGCGGCACGAGCGCGCGTGCGGCCTGCGCCGACATCCCGAAATAGCGGCTGAACACGAGCAGGTTTTCCCGGACCGTGAAGTCGGGGTCGAGGTTGTCGAACTGCGGGACGACGCCGACCCGCCGGCGTGCATGTCGCGCACGCGATGGAACCGGTTCTCCGCACAGCGAAATGGTGCCTGCATCGGGGTGCGCGAGGCCGAGCAGCATCTTCAGCGTCGTGGTCTTGCCGGCGCCATTCGGCCCGAGCAGGCCATAGCATTCGCCGGCCTTCACGTTGAAGGACAGACCGTTGACGACGAGCTTGTCGCCATAGTGCTTTTCGACGTTGCGGAAATCGATCGGTGCGACGGACATGGGCGGGTTGTCGTTGTAAGCGGGCCGTTCCGCTGCCCGGTGCGTGGCGGGTTGGCGAACGGATCGCGCGAATGCGTGTCACACGGGCATGGCCGAAGCATACGACGCCGGCGCGAGGTGGCCCGCTGGAGGTGGAACGGGCCATTCTAGTGCATCGGCTGCATCGCTTCAGCGCATGCCTGCACGGTGCGATGCAAGTGCGCACCGATCGTGCGCCGCACCATCGCGCATGCGCCGCGCGGGGCGAATCAGCGTTTTCCATCCCTTGCGTCCTGAATTGCGGCGCACCATGATGAATGCGTAGGCTCGTTGTCGCGATAGGGAGGCTCCATGGCTAGCTACAACAAGATTTTGCTGTGTTACGACGGCACGCTCGAAGGGCGCAAGGCGCTGCGTTGCGGCGCCAATCTCGCAATGGACCTGAAGGCCGAAACGCATTTGCTGTCGGTCGTCGACATGCGTTCGAGCATTGCGCAAAGCGCGGGTTTGCTGACCGATGTGGCGTGCGGCCGCTTCGAGGAAACCGCGCGCGAAATCCTGCAGGAAGGCGTGAACTGGCTGCGCGAGCGCGGCGTCCAGGCCGAAGGCCATTTCGCGTTCGGCTATCCGATCGACGAAATCGCGAATCTCGCGTCGGAGCTGAAGGTCGATCTCGTCGTCGTCGGCCACCGGTGCCGCAGCGGATTGTCGAGATGGTGGATGGGGTCGGGCAACACGCAACTGCTCGATCGCGTGAACTGCAGCATTCTGGTGGCGTGTTCGTCGGCGGAAGAGCAGAAGGCCGAAATCGCGCGCGAGCGTGAAGCGGCCATGGCGAACGGCAAATGATCTAAAGGCTGGATGGCCGCCTGACCGGCGATGCATGCCGGCCAGGCGTCGCACTGCCCGGCAGGGCGCGCGTCGAGCGCGGCCCTATGCGTGCAGGTCGATTCCGGACAATTTCCACGAGAACAGCCCGAAGCGGTGGAAGATCGCCGCATAGCGCGTGCCGTCGGCACTGCGCTGATACGTCACGACGAATTCATCGATATTTCGGTAGCCCGCGCTGGTTTGCTGCTGGGGCGGCGCTTGCGTGGCTTCGTTCGGGCTGGCCGGTGCGGCGGGCGCGGGGGTCGGCGATGATGCCGCCGAAGCCGCCGTGTTTCCGCTCGGTACGCTGGCACTTGCCGGCGCCGCCGGATTGGCGGGCGGTGCGGCAGGCGTGTTGCCGGGCGCATTGCCTGCGGACGGCTGATTTGACAACTCGGGCGGACGCTCGCCCGGATTGCCGCGTGGCGGCAATCCGCTCATCAGCGCGGCGACGCCTTCCGGGGTCGCATACGCATCGACCAGCGGGCCGATCAGGGCGGACCCGATCAGCGCGCCAATCACCGCGAACGGATTGTTTTTCTTCACTGCGTCGATCCGGCGCATCAACTCTTCCGTGACCTGCTGCTTCAGGCTGACGCGCAGCGACGGAAAGTCGACATACTCGCTGATCGCCTGCGCATCACGCGCATCGATTGCCGATTTCAGGCGACCGAGCGCGACGTACGGCGACGCATACGCATAGCCGAGCGTCGCAATGACGGCGACGATCAGCACGGTGATCAACAGGGGCTTGAGTCGCCGTGCGCGGCGCGCCGATTCAGTCACGTTGCCTCCGGTGCGGGAATGTTCCGCAATCAGAGACCGCCCGGCGTGGCCGATCGTTCCTCTGCGATGCAGCGATCGATCATCCGGCACACGGCATCGATCGTGCCCACCATGATCAGGCGCGATCGGCCGTGATAGACGCGCACCGGCGCGCGGCGCGCGGGTTCCGCGTGGTTCAGACCGGCGTTCAGCGATACCCGTGCGAACGCGGGGAGGGCTGACGGCAGCAGGGACGCCTGCCGTTCGACTGCGACTTCTTCTTGCACTGGCGCCGCCGCGGACAGCGGTGCGCAGGGCGTGCGGCCGCGCAGATGACGCAGGCGACCGAATTGACGGAAAGGCAGCAGGCGGGCAAGGCGTTCCATGATGTTCTCCTAGCGAGACGGAATGTCAGAGTTCGCCCGAGCGGATCAGCCCGACGGCGATGCCTTCCAGCGCGAAATCCGCGCTGCCGGCCTTGACGAAGATGTTTTCGTAATCCGGGTTCTCCGCGATCAGCTCCAGGCCGCCGGGCCGGCGCATCAGGCGCTTGACCGTGACGTCGTCGCCGAGACGCGCGACGATGATCTGGCCGTCCTTCGCTTCCGTGCGCTTCTGCACGGCGAGAAGATCGCCGTCGAGAATGCCGGCGTCGCGCATCGACAGGCCGCGCACCTTCAGCAGATAGTCGGGCTTGCTGGTGAACAGCGCGGGATCGCACGCGTAATGGTGCGAGATGTGCTCCTGCGCAAGGATCGGGCTACCGGCCGCGACGCGGCCGACGAGCGGCAGCGACAGTTGCATCAGGCCGGCGTGCGGCAGCGTGAACTGGTGCGGGGCGTCGTCGATGCCGAGCAGCCGGATGCCGCGCGATGCGCCGGCGGCCAACTCGATCACGCCCTTGCGCGCCAACGCGCGCAGGTGCTCCTCGGCCGCATTCGGCGAGCTGAAGCCCAGTTCGGCCGCGATCTCGGCGCGGGTGGGCGGGTATCCGGAGCGCTCGATCGCGCGACGGATCAAGTCGAACACTTGCTGCTGACGGGCGGTGAGTTTGGTCATGGCTTAACTGTATGGATAGACAGTGAGCTGTATTTTTATACAGTACTTGGTGAATTTCAAGTGTTACTTGAGGTTCGACGCGATCGCGCCGGTTCCGGCGCGATTTCGCGACGCCCGGACGCCGGTTTGTCCGTCGCAACCGTCCGTCCCGTATGCGTTAGCACTTTTGAGTATTAAAAAATGAGGAACGATTATTTTTAATCATGTAAGCCGTTCGCTAGACTGGCCCGACATCGCAATACCGACAACACTGGAGAACCAAGGATGGCGAAGCGCAATACGGGGCTGGTGGGCGGAGTGGGCCGCCTGATCGCAACACTCGCGCTGGGCGCGGCGGCGGCGCTGGGCGTCGCGACGCATGCGCAGGCCGATACGACCTTCCTGAACGTGTCGTACGACCCGACGCGCGAGCTGTATCAGGATTTCAACCAGGCGTTCGGCAAGGAGTGGAAGGCGAAGACGGGCGAAACCGTCAACTTCAAGCAGTCGCACGGCGGTTCGGGCGCGCAGGCGCGCTCGGTGCTCGACGGCCTGCAGGCCGACGTCGTCACGCTGGCGCTGGCGTACGACATCGACGCGCTCGCGAACAAGGGGCTCGTGAACAAGGATTGGCAGAAGCGCCTGCCCGACAACGCGTCGCCGTACACGTCGACGATCGTGTTCCTCGTGCGCAAGGGCAATCCGAAGGGGATCAAGGACTGGGACGACCTGACCAGGCCGGGCATCTCGATCGTCACGCCGAACCCGAAGACCTCGGGCGGCGCGCGCTGGAACTACCTGGCCGCATGGGCATACGCCCAGCACAAGCCGGGCGGCAACGAGCAGACGGCGAAGGAATTCGTCACGAAGCTCTACAAGAACGCAGGCGTGCTCGATTCGGGCGCGCGGGGCGCGACGACGAGCTTCGTGCAGCGCGGGATCGGCGACGTGCTGATCGCCTGGGAAAACGAGGCGTTCCTGTCGGTCAAGGAATTCGGTACCGACAAGTTCGAGATCGTCGTGCCGTCGGTGAGCATCCTGGCCGAGCCGCCCGTCGCGGTGGTCGACAAGGTGGTCGACAAGAAGGGCACGCGCAAGCTGGCCGAGGCCTACCTGAACTTCCTGTATAGCCCGCAGGGCCAGGAAATCGCGGCGCGCAACTACTACCGGCCGCGTTCGAAGAGCGTGCCGGCGGAGCTGACCAAGCAGTTCCCGAAGCTGAAGCTGTACACGGTCGACGACACGTTCGGCGGCTGGACGAATGCGCAGAAGACGCATTTCGCGGACGGCGGCGTGTTCGATTCGATCTACAAGCCGCAGTAACGCCATAACGACATAACGACAAGCGGCGCGCCACGACAGCGCGCCGCATCCCCGACGGGGCGCCGGCGCGATTCACTGCGCCGGCGTTTGCGTCGGGCCCGTGAGCAGCATCGACCCAGCAAGAGCATCCGATGACGACGTACACCTTTCGCAAGCCGAGCGCGCTGCCCGGTTTCGGCGTGACACTCGGCATCACGGTGGCCTATTTGAGCCTCGTGGTGCTGATTCCGCTCGCCGCCACCTTTCTGAAGACCGCGACGCTGTCGTGGGACCAGTTCGTCACCGCCGTCACGTCGCCGCGCGTGCTCGCGTCGTACCGGCTGACGTTCTCGGCCGCGCTCGGCGGCGCGCTGATCAATGCCGTGTTCGGCTTCCTCGTCGCGTGGGTGCTGGTGCGCTACACGTTTCCGTTCAAGCGTCTCGTCGATGCGATCGTCGATCTGCCGTTCGCGCTGCCGACGTCGGTGGCCGGCATCTCGCTCGCGGCCGTCTACGCGACCAACGGCTGGGTCGGCCAGTACCTGGCGCCGCTCGGCATCAAGATCGCGTTCACGCCGGCCGGCGTGCTGGTCGCGCTGACCTTCATCGGGCTGCCGTTCGTCGTGCGCACCGTGCAGCCGGTGCTCGAGGATTTCGAGCGCGAGCAGGAAGAAGCCGCCGCGTGCCTCGGCGCGTCGCGCTGGCTGACGTTCCGACGCGTCGTGCTGCCGGCCGTGCTGCCGGCGTTGCTCACCGGTTTCGCGCTCGCGTTCGCGCGCGCGCTCGGCGAATACGGATCGGTGATCTTCATCGCCGGCAACGTGCCGATGAAATCCGAGATCACGTCGCTGCTGATCATCACGAAGCTCGAGCAGTACGACTACGCGGGCGCGACCGCGCTGGCGGTCGTGATGCTGGTCGTGTCGTTCCTGATGCTGCTGCTGATCAACACGCTGCAGTGGTATCTGCAGCGCAGGACGAGCAAGGGCGCGAGCGGTCCGGCGCCCGCCGCCGTCAACGTCGTCAACGCCGTCGCGGCAGGAGGCCAGCAATGAGCCAGGAGGCCACCGCCGTGCTGAAAACCCCGTCGCCGGCCGCGCGCGCCGCGAAGCGGCTCGACCCCGTCAGCGAGTCGCGCGTCGTGCGCTGGCTGCTCACGGGCATCGCGCTGGCGTTCCTCGCGTTCTTCCTCGTCGTGCCGCTCGCCGCGGTGTTCGTCGAGGCGCTGCGCAAGGGCGTCGGCTTCTATCTCGAATCGCTGGCCGATCCCGATGCGTGGTCGGCGATCAAGCTGACGTTGACCGTCGCCGTGATCGCGGTGCCGCTGAATCTCGTGTTCGGCGTGTGCGCATCGTGGGCGATCGCGAAGTTCGAATTCCGCGGCAAGGCGCTGCTGACGACGCTGATCGACCTGCCGTTCTCGGTGTCGCCGGTGATCTCGGGCCTCGTGTACGTGCTGCTGTTCGGCGCGCAGGGCTGGTTCGGGCCGTGGCTGCAGGATCACGACGTGCAGATCATCTTCGCGGTGCCGGGCATCGTGCTCGCGACGATCTTCGTCACGTTCCCGTTCGTCGCGCGCGAGCTGATTCCGCTGATGCAGGCGCAAGGCACCGACGAGGAAGAGGCCGCGCGCGTGCTCGGCGCGTCGGGCTGGCAGATCTTCCGCCGCGTGACGCTGCCGAACGTGAGGTGGGGCCTGCTCTACGGCGTGATCCTGTGCAATGCGCGCGCGATGGGCGAGTTCGGCGCGGTGTCGGTCGTGTCGGGCCACATCCGCGGCGTGACCGACACGATGCCGCTGCACGTGGAGATTCTGTACAACGAATACAACTTCGCGGCGGCGTTCGCGGTGGCGTCGGTGCTGGCGCTGCTCGCGCTCGTCACGCTCGCGCTGAAGCTGCTCGCCGAGCGTCATCTCGCGGCCGAACTGGCCGACGCGCCCGACGCCGTTCCCGCACATGCCGGCCCGGTCGGCACCGTTTCGTCGAAATCGTAAAGAGGCAACCAGAATGGGTATCACCGTCCGTAACCTTCAGAAGCGCTTCGGCGATTTCACGGCGCTCGACAACGTGTCGCTCGACTTTCCGCCCGGCGAACTGGTCGCGCTGCTCGGGCCGTCCGGCTGCGGCAAGACCACGCTGCTGCGCGTGATCGCGGGCCTCGAGCACGCGGACGCCGGCCAGGTCGTGCTGCAGGGGCTCGACGTCGCGTCGGTCGGCGCGCGCGACCGTCAGGTCGGCTTCGTGTTCCAGCACTACGCGCTGTTTCGCCACATGACGGTGTTCGAGAACGTCGCGTTCGGCCTGCGCGTGAAGCCGCGCCGCGAGCGGCCGTCGGAAGCCGCGATTCGCGAGAAGGTGCATGAGCTGCTCAAGCTCGTGCAGCTCGACTGGCTCGCGCAGCGTTACCCGTCCGAGCTGTCGGGCGGCCAGCGCCAGCGCATCGCGCTCGCCCGCGCGCTCGCGGTCGAGCCGAAGGTGCTGCTGCTCGACGAACCGTTCGGCGCGCTCGATGCGAAGGTCCGCAAGGAACTGCGCGGCTGGCTGCGTCGCCTGCACGACGACCTGCACATCTCGACGATCTTCGTCACGCACGACCAGGAAGAGGCGCTCGAAGTGGCCGATCGCATCGTCGTGCTGAACCGAGGCCACGTCGAGCAGGTCGGCAGCCCGCAGGACGTCTACGATCATCCGCAAAGCGCGTTCGTGTACGAGTTCCTCGGCGCGGCGAACCGGCTGCCGGGCACGGTTGCCGGGCGCGGTTTCGTCGCCGAGGGTGCGGCTGCGCCGATCGAGGTCGATGCCGATTTCGCGGGCCCCGCGAACGCGTATGTGCGGCCGCACGATCTGCAGCTGTGGCCGGCGGGCGAAGGTCACCGCGACGGCATCGCGGTGGACGTGCGGCGCGTGATTCCGCTCGGCGGTTCGGTGCGCGTGGAGCTCGAGGCGCGCGCGGGCGGCGCGCTCGAGGCGGAACTCGACCGCGATGCATGGCGGGCGCTTTCGCTGCAGGTCGGCGACGGCGCGACGGCCGTGCCGCGCGCCGTGCGGGTGTTTCCCGCGCGTTGACGAGACAATGCAGGGCAGAGGGCGGGATTCGCTCCGATTCGACAATCAAACAACGACAGCCTAAGAGGCATACCCATGAATTTTCAGCAATTGCGGTTCGTGCGCGAAGCGGTGCGCCAGAACATGAACCTGACGGAAGTCGCGAACGTGCTGTACACGTCGCAGTCGGGCGTGTCGAAGCAGATCAAGGATCTGGAGGATGAGCTGGGCGTCGACATCTTCATTCGGCGCGGCAAGCGGCTGACGGGGCTCACGGAGCCCGGCAAGGCGGTGCATCAGCTGATCGAGCGGATGCTGCTCGATGCCGAGAATCTGCGCCGCGTCGCGCGCCAGTTCGCCGATCAGGACAGCGGCCACCTCGTCGTCGCGACGACGCACACGCAGGCGCGCTACGCGCTGCCGAAGGTGATCCGGCAGTTCACCGACGTGTTTCCGAAGGTGCATCTCGCGCTGCGCCAGGGCAGCCCGCAACAGATCGCGCAGATGATCCTGAACGGCGAGGCCGATCTCGGCATCTCGACCGAGGCGCTCGACCGCTATCCGGACATCGTCACGTTCCCGTGCTATTCGTGGCACCACACGGTCGTCGTGCCGAAGGGCCACCCGCTCGTCGGCCGCGAGAACCTGACGCTCGAGGAGATTGCCGAGTACCCGATCATCACGTACGACCAGGACTTCACGGGGCGCTCGCACATCGACCAGGCGTTCACGCAGGCGGGCGCCGTGCCCGACGTCGTGCTGACCGCGATCGACGCGGACGTGATCAAGACCTACGTCGAGCTCGGAATGGGGATCGGCGTGGTCGCGGCGATGGCCTACGATCCGCAGCGCGACACGGGGCTCGTCGCGCTCGATACGCAGCACCTGTTCGAGGCGAGCACGACGCGGGTCGGGTTGCGCAAGGGCGCGTTCCTGCGTGCGTATGCGTACCGGCTGATCGAAATGTTCGCGCCGCATCTGAACGAAGCGGAGATTGCCGGGCAGTTGCGCGAAGCCGTCTGACCCGCGCGTGTCGTGCGCCGTCCGGGCCGATGCCGCGGACGGTGCGACATGCATCATGCGTAGGCTGCCGTACCCCGTACCGGGCGGCGGCGGGGGATTGCCGCCGTCGGTCGCGTCTGGAGCCTCAGCCGAGGCTTCCGATCAGGTGGGTCGCGTCAGGCGACGACCATCGACACGCGTTTCCGTGCCAACAGAAAAACAAGAACGATCCGCAACGCCGACCCTCGGCGCGGAACGCAAGATCGGCAGCCATTCTCATTCGCGAAGCAGCGCCGGACGCATCGCCGGTTCCGTCACGGTCGACCCCATACCGGGACGGTGGACGCCGACGATCCGCGTGCCGATCGCGTTGTTCGCGCCGAACCGCTTCATCATCGGCCCGCCGGCGCGCGAAGCGCTTCGGCAGGCCGCCGCCGGCATCGCAAGTGTCGTATTTGCGCATCGTGAAGCGCGCTTGCGCGCTCCGAATAAACCCTTAAATATTGATCAGACAGGTTGCGCGCCGAAGCGAATCGGTACAGCATAGCCTTCACTCCGCCGGCGTCCCCGCCGGCGGTGGCGCGTCAACGACAGCACGCGCCAGGCAGTCGGCCGTCTGCCTCGCTTCCATTCCGTGGTACCGACAGCAGCATCGATGGCCATTGCCCGGGTAGTGTGGCGCAAACGTTTGCTCACATTAAAACAACAACCAAACAACAATCCGGCCCTTCGGGCCAGTCGCCAGGAGATGTGTATGAATGTCCGCTTTCGCCGTCGCTTCCTGACCGCCGCGCTCGCCGCCGTCGCGGTGGCCGCCGCACCGGCTGTCCACGCGCAATCCGCCGCCAAGCCGAAGGTCGCGCTCGTGATGAAGTCGCTCGCCAACGAGTTTTTCCTGACCATGGAAACGGGCGCGAAGGAATACCAGAAACACAACGCGAACCAGTTCGACCTGATCACCAACGGCATCAAGGACGAGACCGACACCGCGAACCAGATCCGCATCGTCGAGCAGATGATCGTCTCGAAGGTCGATGCGATCGTGCTCGCGCCGGCCGATTCGAAGGCGCTCGTGCCGGTCGTGAAGAAGGCCGTTGACGCCGGCATCGTCGTCGTGAACATCGACAACCGGCTCGATCCCGACGTGCTGAAGTCGAAGAACCTGAACGTGCCGTTCGTCGGCCCGGACAACCGCAAGGGCGCGCGCAAGATCGGCGATTACCTCGCGAAGCGGCTGAAGGCGGGCGACCAGGTCGGCATCGTCGAAGGCGTGTCGACGACCACCAACGCGCAGCAGCGCACGGCCGGCTTCGAGGACGCGATGAAGGCAGGCGGGATGAAGGTCGTGTCGGTGCAGTCGGGCGAATGGGAAATCGACAAGGGCAATGCGGTGGCCGCCGCGATGCTCAACGAATACCCGAACCTGAAGGCGCTGCTGTGCGGCAACGACAACATGGCGATCGGCGCCGTGTCGGCCGTGCGCGCGGCCGGCAAGCAGGGCAAGGTGCTCGTGGTCGGCTACGACAACATCAATGCGATCAAGCCGATGCTGAAGGACGGCCGCGTGCTCGCGACCGCCGACCAGTACGCGGCGAAGCAGGCCGTGTTCGGCATCGACACGGCGCTCAAGGCGATCGCCGAGCATCGCAAGCAGGCCGACATGTCCGGCGTGGTCGAGACGCCGGTGGATCTCGTGACGAAGTAACGCCGCACCGGTCCGGCCGCCGCCCTCAAGAATCCGGCGCGGCGGCCGTTATCCGGTGTGAGCGCGATCACGGCCACTGCATGCACATGCACTTGTGAGCGTCACCCCCGCGCGCCGCGTGCGCGCGGCCGCAACCAGGATCGCGATGGAACCGACCTTCCAACCCTCCCGTTCAGCCCACCCCGTGCTGTCCGTATCCGGCATCGGCAAGACCTATGCCGAACCCGTGCTCGCCGACGTCACGCTGACCCTCGACGCGGGCCAGGCGCTCGCGCTGACGGGCGAGAACGGCGCCGGCAAGAGCACGCTGTCGAAGATCATCGGCGGGCTCGTCGACCCGACCACCGGCACGATGCAGCTCGGCGGCCAGGCCTATGCGCCGGCGAGCCGCACGCAGGCCGAGGCGCTCGGCGTACGCATGGTGATGCAGGAGCTGAACCTGCTGCCGACGCTGAGCATTGCCGAAAATCTGTTCCTGAACCGCCTGCCGCGGCGCTTCGGAATCATCGATCGCGCGCGGCTGCGCGACGACGCGCGCGCGGCGATGGCGCAGGTCGGGCTCGACGCGGTCGATCCGGATACGCCGGTCGGCGCGCTCGGCATCGGCCACCAGCAGATGGTCGAGATCGCGCGCAACCTGATCGGCGACTGCCGCGTGCTGATTCTCGACGAGCCGACCGCGATGCTGACCGCGCGCGAAGTCGAGCTGCTGTTCGAGCAGATCGACCGGCTGAAGGCGCGCGGCGTCGCGATCGTCTATATCTCGCACCGGCTCGAGGAGCTCGCTCGCGTCGCCGAGCGCGTCGCGGTGTTGCGCGACGGCCGGCTCGTGCATGCGGGCGACATGGCGGCGACGACGTCCGATGGGCTCGTCACGCTGATGGTCGGACGCGAGATCGGCGAACACATCGATCTCGGCGAGCGTCGTTTCGGCGCGCCGCGGCTCGCCGTATCGGGTCTCACGCGCGGGACGGCCGTGCGCGACGTCTCGCTCGAGGTGCGCGCGGGCGAGATCTTCGGCATCTCGGGGCTGATCGGCGCGGGGCGCACCGAGCTGCTGCGGCTGATCTACGGCGCCGATACGCCGGATGCCGGGGCGATCGCGGTGGGTCAGCCGCTGAAGCCGGCGCGGATCGCGTCGCCGGCCGATGCGGTGAAGCTGGGCATCGCGCTGATCACCGAGGATCGCAAGGGCGAAGGGCTGCTGCTGTCGCAGCCGATCGCCGCGAACGTGTCGCTCGGCCAGCTCGACCGGCTCGCGCGCGGCGGCATCGTCGATTCGGCGCGCGAAACGGCGCTCGCCGAGCAGCAGATCGATGCGCTGCGGATCCGCACGCACGGGGCGACGCAGCCGGTCGGCGAGCTGTCGGGCGGCAACCAGCAGAAGGTCGTGATCGGCCGCTGGCTCGCGCGCGACATGGGCGTGCTGCTGTTCGACGAGCCGACGCGCGGGATCGACGTCGGCGCCAAATTCGAGATCTACACTTTGATGGGCGCGCTCGCGCGCGAAGGCCGCGCGCTCGTGGTCGTATCGAGCGACCTGCGCGAGCTGATGCTGATCTGCGACCGGATCGGCGTGATGTCGGCCGGGCGCATGACGGCCGTGTTCGAGCGCGGCAACTGGACCCAGGATGCGCTGCTGGCCGCGGCGTTCGCCGGCTTCGGCCGCGAGACGCCGGCGGCGGCCATGCAGCATCCGGACGCGGGGCAGGCGCGCGGCGCCGCTCCGGGCACTTCGACGACAGGACGACAGGAATGACCCAGCCACCCGTATCCCCGACCGACGCAGGCGCGCAGCAGGACGTGACGGGGCGCCGCGCGCGCACGCTGTCCGGCACGCGGCTCGGCCTGTCGAACTACCTCGGCCTCGCCGGCGCGCTGGCCGCGATGATCGCGCTGTTCTCGGTGCTGAGTTCGCATTTCCTGACCTACGACACGTTCAGCACGATCGCGAACCAGATTCCCGATCTCGTCGTGATGTCGGTCGGGATGACCTTCGTGCTGATCATCGCCGGGATCGACCTGTCGGTCGGCTCGGTGCTCGCGCTCGCCGCGTCGATGGTCAGCGTCGCCGCGCTGAAATGGCAGTGGGGGCCGCTGCCGGCCGCGCTGATCGGGATCGCGGTCGCGACCGCGACGGGCGCGTTGACCGGCGCGGTCACGGTCGGCTGGCGGATTCCGTCGTTCATCGTGTCGCTCGGCGTGCTGGAGGCCGCGCGCGGCCTCGCGTACCAGCTGACGAATTCGCGCACCGCGTATATCGGCGACGCATTCGATTTCCTGTCGAACCCGATCGCGCTCGGCATCTCGCCGGCGTTCCTGATCGCTGTGGCGGTGATGATCGCGGCCCAGTTCGTGCTCACGCGCACGGTGTTCGGGCGCTATCTGATCGGCATCGGCACGAACGAGGAAGCGGTGCGACTTGCAGGGGTTAACCCGCGGCCGTATAAAATTCTCGTATTCGCACTGATGGGCGCGCTCGCGGGGCTCGCGTCGCTGTTCCAGATTTCGCGGCTCGAGGCGGCCGATCCGAACGCGGGCGCGGGCCTCGAACTGCAGGTCATCGCCGCCGTCGTGATCGGCGGCACGAGCCTGATGGGCGGGCGCGGCTCGGTGATCAGCACGTTCTTCGGCGTGTTGATCATCTCCGTGCTGGCCGCGGGGCTGGCGCAGATCGGGGCGAACGAGCCGACGAAACGGATCATCACGGGCGCGGTGATCGTGGTGGCGGTCGTGCTCGATACGTATCGCAGCCGGCGTACGCGCGTGCGGTAACAAGACACACAGAACAGACCAGAGAGAAACGGGAAATGGCGACGATCAAGGATGTGGCGGCCATGGCGGGCGTGTCGTTTACGACCGTCTCGCACGTGGTGAACAATTCGCGGCCGGTGTCCGCGGATGTGCGTGCGAAGGTCGAGGGCGCGATCCGCGAGCTGAATTACGTGCCGTCGGCCGTGGCGCGCTCGCTGAAGGCACGTTCGACGGCGACCATCGGCCTCGTCGTGCCGAACAGCACGAATCCGTACTTCGCGGAGCTTGCGCGCGGCATCGAGGATCAGTGTGCGGCCAACGGCTATTGCGTGTTCTTCTGCAATTCGGACGACGATCCCGTGAAGCAGCGCAACTACCTGCGCGTGCTGCAGGAAAAGCGCATCGACGGGCTGATCGTCGCGTCGGCGGGCGAGGACGCGGTGCTCGCGCAGACGCTCGCCGATATCCACGCGCCGCTCGTCGTCGTCGACCGCAACATCGAGGGGCTCGCGGCCGATCTCGTGCAGATCGACCACGAGCGCGGCGCGTATCTGGCGACGCGCCATCTGCTCGAACTCGGACACGCGAAGATCGGCTGCATCACCGGGCCGACCGACACCGCCGTCAGCGCGATGCGCGTGCACGGCTTCATCCGCGCGATGGCCGAGCGCGGGGTCGACATCGTGCCGGGCGCGATCGCCGAAAGCGATTTCTCGTGCCTGGGCGGCTATCACGCGGCGTCGCGGCTGTTCGAATCGGTGCGGCCGAGCGCGATCTTCGCGGGCAACGACCTGATGGGAGTCGGCGCGCTGCGCGCGGCGGCCGAGCGCGGGATGCGCGTGCCCGACGACTGCTCGATCATCGGATTCGACGACATCGAATTTTCCCGCTACACGTATCCGGCGCTGTCGACGGTCGGCCAGTCGGTGCGCGCGCTCGGCGAAATGGCCGCGCAGACGCTGATCGAACGGATCGGCGGCGGTTCGACCGCCGTGCCGAGCCGTCGCCGCGTCGTGTCGCCGCGCCTCGTGCTGCGCGAATCGACGGCGGTCTACCGCGAGCCGGCCGCGCCGGGCGCTCGCGCATGACGGCGAGCGCAACGGGCGCCGGCCGCGTGACGGTGGTCGGCAGCCTCAACATGGATCTCGTCGTACGGGCGCCGCGACTGCCGCTGCCGGGCGAAACGCTTGCCGGGCATGCGTTCGCGCAGGCAGCGGGCGGCAAGGGCGGCAACCAGGCCGTCGCCGCCGCCCGGCTCGGCGCGCAGGTCGCGATGATCGGCTGCGTCGGCGCGGATGCGCACGGCGCGGCCCTGCGCGCGGGCCTCGAGGCCGAGGGAATCGACTGCAGGGGGCTCGCGACGAGCGCGTCGGCGTCGACCGGCGTCGCGCTGATCGTCGTCGACGATGCGAGCCAGAACGCGATCGTGATCGTCGCGGGCGGCAACGGCGAAGTCACGACCGACACGATCGCCCGGCACGAGGCCGCGCTCGCGGCGGCCGACGTGCTGATCTGCCAGCTCGAGACGCCGCCGGACGCGGTGTTCGCGGCATTGTCGGCCGGGCGTCGGCTCGGCCGCACGGTGGTGCTCAATCCGGCCCCGGCCGTCGCGCCGCTGCCGGACGGCTGGCTGCCGCTCGTCGATTACCTGATCCCGAACGAAGTCGAGGCGGCCGCGCTGACCGGTCTGCCGGTGCGCGACCCGGCGCAGGCCGAAGCCGCCGCCCGGGCGCTCCAGGCCGGCGGCGCGCGCAACGTGCTGGTCACGCTCGGCGCGCGCGGCGTGCTCGCGCTGACGGCCGACGGCACCGCGCGACACTACCCGGCGCCGGCCGTGCAGGCCGTCGACACGACGGCGGCCGGCGACACCTTCATCGGCGGCTTTTCCGCACGGCTCGCGGCCGGCGCGGACGTCGACACGGCCATCCGCTTCGCGCAACGCGCGGCGGCGCTGTCGGTCACGCGCGCGGGCGCGCAGCCGTCGATCCCGACCCGCGCCGAACTGGCCGACTAGGGCCGGATCCCCGGTTTCCGATTCCGCCCCACGGCCCGTCCGTCGCACGAGACGGTCGGGGCCGCGGCTCGCCGTGCGTCGGCGGCCTTTCTCTTGTTCTCCGTCCTGGCCCGAATTGCGTCAATTATTCAGCGATTTGTAATAAACAGACAAATAATTCGAAATAATGACGCGAAACCCATCAAGTTATGCGCCGCACGGTCGTAAATGCACCAAGTGAAGCAATGCTTCGAGCCAACGGGCCGGGCCCGTTCATGACGACGCAATACAGGATGGATGATGGTGTTCAGGAACCTGACGATTCGTGCGCGCATCGGTTTGACGATGGCGTTTCTGGCGGTACTGCTGGGTGTCACCGGCGTGCTCGGTCTGTACGGGATGACGCGTTCGAACGATTCGACGCGCGAGATTTTCACGAACCAGATGCCGAGCGCGGTCGACGTGTCGGTCGCGGAAATGTTCGCCGCGCGCGAACGCCTCGCGCTCGACCGCGCGGCGCTGCTGGCCGGCACGCCCGACGCGGCGGTCGCCGTCGAGCGCAGCCGCACGATGCGCACGCAGTCCGACGCGTGGTGGCAGAAGTACCTCGCGCTGCCGCGCGGCGCCGATGAGGACCGGCTCGCCCAGGACGTCGCCGCCCGGCGCAAGGTGCTGCAGGACACCTGCGACGCGTTCGCGAGTGCGATCGGCACGGGCGATCATGACCGGATCGGCGACGGCGCAAAGCAGCTTCAAGTGCGCTACAACGAGCTGGCCGTGGCCGGCGAAGCGCTGCGCAACTTCCAGTTCACCGATGCGCAGGCGAGCTTCAATCGCGCGGAATCGATGTTCGACACGTTACGCGTGCTGTTGATCGTCGTGCTGCTGGCTGGCGTTGCCGCCGCGGTGCTGTCGTGGCTGACGCTGAGCCGCGCGATCGGCCGCCCGATTACCGATGCGCTGTCACATTTCGACGCGATCGCCGCGGGCGACCTGCGCCGGCCGATCGTCGTTGACCGGCGTGACGAGATGGGGCGGTTGCTGGAAGGCCTCGCGAGGATGCAGCGCGGGCTCGTCGACACGGTGCGCACCGTGCGCGGCGGCAGCGAGTCGATCGCGACCGCGGCCCGCCAGATCGCGGCCGGCAACATCGACCTGTCGTCGCGTACCGAGGAACAGGCCGCCGCGCTGCAGGAAACCGCGTCGAGCATGGAGCAGCTGACCGGCACCGTGAAGCAGAATGCGGACAATGCGCGCCAGGCCAGCTCGCTGGCCGCGAATGCGTCCGACATTGCAAACAAGGGAAATACGGTGGTGGGCCAGGTGGTCGGCACGATGGGCGAAATCAACGACAGCTCGGCGAAAATCGCGGACATCATCGCGATCATCGAGGGAATCGCGTTCCAGACCAACATTCTTGCGCTGAATGCGGCCGTCGAAGCCGCGCGGGCGGGCGAGGAAGGCCGCGGCTTCGCGGTCGTCGCCGGCGAAGTGCGCAGCCTCGCGCAGCGTTCGTCGAGCGCGGCGAAGGAAATCAAGGCGCTGATCGACGCGTCGGTGGAGCGGATCCGGACCGGCTCGACGCTGGTCGACGAAGCCGGGCGCACGATGAACGACGTGATCGGCGCGGTCCAGCGCGTGACGGACATCATGGGCGAGATCGCGGCGGCGTCCGAGGAGCAGAGCGGCGGGATCGACCAGGTGGCGCGCGCGGTCGCGCAGATGGACGAGGTCACGCAGCAGAATGCGGCGCTCGTCGAGGAAGCCGCGGCCGCCGCGCAGTCGCTCGAGGAACAGGCGGCCCGCCTGCGCGAAACGGCGGCGGTATTCCAGCTCGACGACGAAGCGGCGCCCGCGGGCACCGCCGTTGCGGTGGCGCGGCACACGCCGCGTGCGCCTTCCGCGCCGGCGGCTGCGCCGGTACAGACTGCCGCGCGCATCGAACGCGATGCCGCGCCGAAACGCGCGGCCGCCGCGATGCCGGCGCGCAAGCCTGCCGCCGCATCGGCTGCGTCCGCACCCGCGCCGGCAGCCGCGACCGCCGGCGGCGACGACTGGGAGACGTTCTGATCCGCGCGCGCCGCGTATCTATCCCCATTTGGTGACGAACGACGCCCGCGATCCGCGGGCGTCGTCGTTTCTGCGACAGCCGAATGTGACAGCACGGACGATCGATCGGGCATCGGCACGTGCATCGCGCATCGCGCGTCTCGCACCGACGAATTCGCGCGGATGCGCTGCGTGCGCGTCATGTTCCCGCGTTCGTCGTACGGGTATGTCCGTAAGGGACTGCGAAAAAAATTTGTAACGGTGCGCGCGGCGTGTCATCGCACGCGGCCGCTCGAACGTATAGGGATGAAGGGGGGAAGTGGCGACGTCGGAGGTGTCCAACGCACGAGCCGTTTCGATGTTCGACGAGACGCGGCGGATGCAGTTTCTGCGGCTCGGGAGGTCAATTGTAAAACGACGAAATGCGTTGTCCAAGCGGTGTTGTCGAGAATGACGAACTTCATACGAAGAGTTCGTGAAAAAAAATAAGAAAGGGTTTAGGATGAATTCGAACGCGCTTGCTTCTGCGCAGTCGTACGAAGGCAGGCACGTCTTCAGACTCAGGCGAGGGAGGTAGCATGGATATTTACAGCAGCTTCGCGAACCGCTTCGAAAAAACGCGAGAGGAAGAGCTCTCGCTGGAGGAGTATCTCGCGCTCTGCAAGAACGATCCATCCGCGTATGCGACGGCGGGTGAACGCATGCTGGAAGCAATCGGGGAACCTGAACAGATCGATACCCGCAACGACCCGCGCCTGTCGCGGATCTTCGCGAACAAGGTCATCAAGGTGTATCCGGCATTCCGTGAGTTCTACGGAATGGAGGAGGTGATCGAGCAGGTGGTCGCGTATTTCCGCCACGCTGCGCAAGGTCTTGAAGAGAAGAAGCAGATCCTCTATCTGCTGGGCCCGGTGGGCGGCGGCAAGTCGTCGATCGCCGAGCGTCTGAAGCAACTGATGGAGCGCGTGCCGTTCTATGCGCTGAAGGGCTCGCCCGTCAACGAATCGCCGCTCGGGCTGTTCGACTACGACGAGGATGGTCCGATCCTCGAGGAACAGTACGGCATTCCACGCCGCTACCTGAAAAGCATCCTGAGTCCGTGGGCCGTCAAGCGCCTGCACGAATACAACGGCGACATCCGCCAGTTCCGCGTGGTGCGACGCTATCCGTCGATCCTGCGGCAGGTCGGCATCGCGAAGACGGAGCCGGGCGACGAGAACAATCAGGACATCTCGTCGCTGGTCGGCAAGGTCGATATCCGCAAGCTCGAACAGTACGCGCAGGACGATGCCGACGCATACAGCTACTCGGGCGGCCTGTGCCTCGCGAACCAGGGCCTGCTCGAATTCGTCGAAATGTTCAAGGCGCCGATCAAGGTGCTGCACCCGCTGCTGACCGCCACGCAGGAAGGCAACTTCAAGGGCACCGAAGGGTTCGGCGCGATTCCGTTCGACGGCGTGATTCTTGCCCACTCGAACGAATCGGAGTGGAAGGCCTTCCGCAACAACCGCAACAACGAGGCACTGCTCGACCGGATCTTCGTCGTGAAGGTGCCGTACTGCCTGCGCGTGTCGGAAGAGATCAAGATCTACGAGAAGCTGATCCGCAATTCGTCGCTGGCCGAAGCCGTGTGCGCGCCGGGCACGCTGAAGATGATGTCGCAGTTCTCGGTGCTGTCGCGCCTGCACGAGCCGGAGAATTCGAGCCTGTTCTCGAAGATGCAGGTGTACGACGGCGAAAACCTGAAGGACACCGATCCGAAGGCGAAGTCGTACCAGGAGTATCGCGACTACGCGGGCGTCGACGAAGGGATGACCGGCGTATCGACGCGCTTCGCGTTCAAGATCCTGTCGCGCGTGTTCAACTTCGATACGAGCGAGGTCGCGGCCAACCCGGTGCATCTGATGTACGTGCTCGAACAGCAGATCGAACGCGAGCAGTTCCCGCCGGAGACCGAGCAGAAGTACCTGTCTTTCGTGAAGGACGTGCTCGCGTCGCGCTACGCGGAGTTCATCGGCAAGGAGATCCAGACGGCGTATCTCGAATCGTATTCGGAATACGGCCAGAACATCTTCGATCGCTACGTCACGTATGCGGACTTCTGGATCCAGGATCAGGAATTCCGCGACCACGACACGGGCGAGAGCTTCGACCGCGCCGCGCTGAACGCGGAGCTGGAGAAGATCGAAAAGCCGGCCGGGATCAGCAATCCGAAGGATTTCCGCAACGAGATCGTGAATTTCGTGTTGCGCGCACGGGCGGCGAACGCCGGCAAGAACCCCGTGTGGACGAGCTACGAGAAGTTGCGTGTCGTGATCGAGAAGAAGATGTTCTCGAACACCGAGGAACTGTTGCCGGTGATTTCGTTCAACGCCAAGGGTTCGGCGGAGGAGCAGCGCAAGCATGAGGACTTTGTGAACCGGATGGTCGCGAAGGGCTATACGCCGAAGCAGGTGAGGCTGCTTTGCGACTGGTACCTGCGCGTGCGCAAGTCGTCATGACACGCGCGGTATCGCGCCCGGACGGCGAGTCCGTACGGGCGCTTTCAGAGGCGCCGCCCGCATGACGGCAGACGGCATGCGCGGCGAGTGCCCCGGCAGATCGACTTTCGAGCGGGAGACCGGGAGTGCTTCATCAAATCATCGACCGCAGGCTGGCCGGCAAGAACAAGAGCATCGCCAATCGCGAACGCTTTCTGCGTCGCGTCAAGAACTACATTCGTCGTGCCGTGTCCGACGCGGTGCGCGACCGTAGCATCAAGGATATCCAGAGCACGCAGAGCATCACGATCCCGCGCAAGGACATCGCGGAGCCGAATTTCCGGCACGCGCCGGGCGGGCGTCGTGAATACGTGCACCCCGGCAACGAGGACTACGTGCGCGGCGACAAGATTCCGCGTCCGCAGGGCGGCTCGGGCGGCGGCGGCAGTCAGGCGAGCAACGAGGGCGAAGGGCAGGACGATTTCGTGTTCGAGCTGTCGCGCGACGAGTTCATGCAGTACTTCTTCGACGATCTCGAGCTACCGCGCCTCGTGAAGACGCACCTGCTGACGGTGCCGAGCTGGAAGAACGTGCGCGCGGGCTGGTCGGCGGAAGGCACGCCGAACAACATCGACGTCGTACGTTCGCTGCGCAGCGCGCTCGGCCGGCGCATCGCGCTCGGCTCGCCGCTCGTCAACGAGCTGCGCGAGCTCGAGGCGCAGCTCGAGGCGCTG
Organism: Burkholderia sp. BE12; assembly: GCF_002959955.1. NCBI lineage: Bacteria > Pseudomonadati > Pseudomonadota > Betaproteobacteria > Burkholderiales > Burkholderiaceae > Burkholderia > Burkholderia sp. BE12. Next base: position 71,880 of record NZ_PREY01000033.1, read on the forward strand.
AAGAGCGACCCCGAAGACCGTCGCGCGGAAATCGCGACGCTCGAGGCCGAGATTCATCACCTGAAAGGGCGCATCTGGCGGATTCCGTTCATCGATCCGTTCGATCTGCGCTACGTCAACCGCGTGAAGCAGCCGCAACCGTCGAGCCAGGCCGTGATGTTCTGCCTGATGGACGTGTCGGGCTCGATGGACGAGCAGCGCAAGGATCTCGCGAAGCGCTTCTTCATCCTGCTTTACCTGTTCCTCAAGCGTAACTACGAGCGCATCGAAGTGGTGTTCATCCGTCACCACACGCGCGCCGAGGAAGTCGACGAAGATACCTTCTTCCATTCGACCGAAAGCGGCGGCACGGTCGTGTCGAGCGCGCTCGAACTGATGCGCAAGGTGATGAGCGAACGCTACTCGCCGACCGAGTGGAACATCTACGGCGCGCAGGCGTCCGACGGCGACAACTGGACTGACGATTCGCCCAAGTGTCGCAAAATCCTGGAAGAGGATATCCTCACTCAGACGCGTTACTTCGCGTATATCCAGGTCGCGCCGGAAGAGCAGAACCTGTGGCTGGAATACGCGCAACTGGCCCTGTCGCAACCGCATCTCGCGATGAAAAAAGTGGAATCGGCTGCGGACATTTACCCGGTGTTTCGCGAATTGTTCGAAAAGCAGGTGGAAATGTCATGACGACCCGCCATCTGCACAACGAGTCGCGCGGCTACGAGCCGCGTCCTTCCGGCGACGACACGGCCGGCCCTGCCGCACCGCAGCAACGCGTGCAGGCCGAGACGCCGCCGCCGGCCGCCGACTTGCCCGGTTCCGGGCAAAAGGAAGCGCGTATGAACGTTGCCGAACGCAAGCCGCTGCCGTGCCCGTCCGACTGGACGTTCGAATTGCTCGAGGAATACGACACGCACATCTCGCAGGTCGCCGAACAATACGAGCTCGACATCTACCCGATCCAGCTCGAACTGATCAGCGCCGAGCAGATGATGGATGCGTATGCGTCGGTCGGGATGCCCGTCAACTACCGTCACTGGTCGTTCGGCAAGCACTTCCTCGCGACCGAAAAGAGCTACCGCCGCGGCCAGATGGGCCTGGCCTACGAAATCGTCATCAATTCGAACCCGTGCATCGCGTATCTGATGGAAGAGAACACGATGACGATGCAGGCGCTCGTCATCGCGCACGCGGCGTACGGGCACAACTCGTTCTTCAAGGGCAACTACCTGTTCCGGCTGTGGACCGACGCGCACGCGATCATCGACTATCTCGTGTACGCGAAGAACTACGTCGCGGAATGCGAGGAGCGCTACGGCCTCGATCGCGTCGAGGAACTGCTCGACTCGTGCCATGCGCTGATGAACTACGGCGTCGACCGTTACAAGCGGCCGCAGAAACCGTCGCTGTCGAAGGAAGCGGCGCTGCGGCGCGAGCGCGAGGCGTACCTGCAGTCGCAGGTCAACGAACTGTGGCGCACGCTGCCGGGCAAGAAGCCCGAGCTGACGGAGGAGCAGGAAGACCGCTATCCGCCCGAGCCGCAGGAGAACCTGCTGTATTTCGCGGAGAAGAATGCGCCGCTGCTCGAACCGTGGGAGCGGGAAGTGATCCGCATCGTGCGCAAGATCGGCCAGTATTTCTACCCGCAGCGGCAGACGCAGGTGATGAACGAAGGCTGGGCGACGTTCTGGCACTACACGCTGCTCAACACGCTGTACAACCAGGGGAAGCTGGAAGACGGCTTCATGATGGAGTTCCTGCATTCGCACAGCAACGTGGTCTACCAGCCGCCCGTCACGAAGCCGTACTACAGCGGGATCAACCCGTATGCGCTCGGGTTCTCGATGATGAGCGACATCCGAAGGATCTGCGAGGCGCCGACGGAGGAGGACTACAAGTGGTTTCCGGAGATCGCGGGCACGCCGTGGCTGCCGGCGATGCACTACGCGATGCGCAACTTCAAAGACGAGAGCTTCATCGCGCAGTATCTGTCGCCGAACCTGATTCGCGAGATGCGGCTCTTCTCGGTGCTCGACGACGACATGCGCGATTCGCTCGAGGTATCGGCGATCCACGACGAATCCGGCTACCAGTACGTGCGGCAGGCGTTGTCGCGGCAGTACGACATCCATCACCGCGAGCCGAACATCCAGGTCTGGGCCGTCAACACGCGCGGCGACCGCAGCCTCACGCTGCGTCACTTCATGACCGACAACCGCCACCTGTCGAACGACAGCGAGGAAGTGCTCAAGCACATGGCGCGGCTCTGGCAGTTCGACGTGTATCTGGAAAGCGTCGACGAGGCCGGCACCGTGCGCAAGCGCTACGAGTGCCGCTACGTGCCGCCGGAAGTGCGCGTGTGATCGGTCGCGGTCGAAATGTTTGCATCGGACGCCAGCCTGGGGGCTGGCGTTTTCATATGACGAACGCCTAGCGGGAGAAAAATTTTCTACATCCGGACGAACCCGGAGCGCTTGTTACTTTACATTTCGCTAAAATCCCGTAGCGCCAAGCACCGGAACCGGTGCCACGTGCGACCGCACGCGGCGGCCCCAGCCGTCTCGCCCAGAAAGTACTAAAAGGAACAGACCAATCCATGGACGTCCAGACCGACCAAGCTGCGCTGTCCGCGCAAGATACCCGGCGGCGCGTGTTCGCCATCGTCGGCGCCTCATCGGGCAACCTCGTCGAGTGGTTCGACTTCTACATCTACTCGTTCTGCGCGCTGTACTTCGCGCCGGCTTTCTTCCCGAGCGGCAACACGACGACGCAGCTGCTGAACACGGCCGGCGTGTTCGCGGCCGGCTTCCTGATGCGGCCGATCGGCGGCTGGCTGTTCGGCCGCATCGCCGACCGTCACGGCCGTCGCGCGGCGATGATGATCTCGGTGCTGATGATGTGCGGCGGCTCGCTCGTGATCGCGGTGCTGCCGACCTATGCGCAGATCGGCGCGCTCGCGCCGGCGCTGCTGCTGGTCGCGCGCCTGTTCCAGGGCCTGTCGGTGGGCGGCGAGTACGGTACGAGCGCGACCTACATGAGTGAAGTGGCGCTGAAGGGCCGTCGCGGCTTCTTCGCGTCGTTCCAGTACGTGACGCTGATCGGCGGCCAGCTGTGCGCGCTGCTGGTGCTCGTGATCCTGCAGCAGACGCTGTCGACCGCCGAGCTGAAAGCGTGGGGCTGGCGCGTTCCGTTCGTGGTCGGCGCGGCGGCCGCGCTGATCTCGCTGTACCTGCGAAAGTCGCTCGACGAGACGTCGACGAGTGCATCGCGCGACAAGAAGGATGCCGGCACGATCCGCGGCGTGTGGCAGCACAAGGGCGCGTTCTTCACGGTGGTCGGCTTCACGGCCGGCGGCTCGCTGATCTTCTACACGTTCACGACGTACATGCAGAAGTACCTCGTGAACACGGCCGGCATGCAGGCGAAGACGGCCAGCAACGTGATGACCGTCGCGCTGCTCGTCTACATGCTGATGCAGCCGGTGTTCGGCGCGCTGTCGGACAAGATCGGCCGCCGCACGTCGATGATCCTGTTCGGTTCGTTCGCGGTGATCGGCACGGTGCCGCTGATGCATGCGCTGAAGGACGTGACGAGCCCCGTGGCCGCGTTCGTGCTGATCACGGTTGCGCTGGCGATCGTCAGCTTCTACACGTCGATCAGCGGCCTCATCAAGGCCGAGATGTTCCCGCCGGAAGTGCGCGCGATGGGCGTGGGCCTGTCGTACGCGGTGGCGAACGCGATCTTCGGCGGCTCGGCCGAGTACGTCGCGCTGTGGTTCAAGTCGATCGGCAGCGAGGAAACCTTCTACTGGTACGTGACCGTGCTGTGCGCGATCTCGCTGATCGTGTCGTGGCGGATGCGCGATCCGAGCAAGGAAGGGTATCTGCGCCACGAGCCGTGATCGGCCGCGCGTCGCGCGTACCTGCACGATGACGAACGTCCCGCCGGTTGGCGGGACGTTTTTTTTGCGGCGTGCGATGACGCGCGCGGCGGCATCCGCCGTTCGCCCGAGGCGTGCGGCGTGAGCATGCCGCGTCATATCGATATGGAAATCGATTCGTTGTCCGCGGCGCGCGATGTCCTTAATCTGGCTGTGTAGTTCGTGTGACACCTCCTTGACTGGGATTCGCGCCCGCTGCGTGCAGCGGGCGTTTTTTTATCCCGGCTCCGTCGGCTGGTGTCGCCACGTTCTCGTGACGGGACGCGAAATATAATGGCGCTCGCGCGGCTTGCGCGCGGCAACCCATACCAAGATCCCCATGAGAGAACAACGACATCCGATGCCGTGGCTGACGATTCTGCTGGCCGTCGTCAATGCGGTCGTCTTCCTGCTGATGTGGCGGCAAGCGTCGTATGGCCCGCTATCGAACGGGCTACTGCTCGACTGGGGCGCGAACTTCGCGCCCTATACACTCACCGGGCAGCCGTGGCGGCTGCTGACCAGTGCGTTCCTGCATGGCGGCTGGATGCATCTCGCGCTGAACCTGTACATGCTCGTCGTGCTCGGCACCGTGCTCGAACGCGTCGGCGGAACGTTGCGATTCGGCGTCGCATACTTGCTGTCCGCACTCGGCGGCTCGTTGCTGAGCGCGCTGTGGCACGGTTATCACGAGGTCGGCGGCGCCAGCCTCGCGTTCGGCGTCGCGCTTCAGACGAGCGGCATCAAGCCGGTCGTGAGCGTCGGCGCGTCGGGCGCGCTGATGGGGCTGGCCGGTGCGGCCGCGGCCTTCGCGTTGCGCCGCGCGCGCGAAGGCGGGAACGACGCGCCGGTCGTGATCAACCTCGGCGCGGTCGGGCAGGTGATCGCGATCAATCTGCTGTCGGGCTTCTTCATCGGCGGCATCGACCAGGCCGCGCATCTCGGCGGCGTGATCGCCGGCTTCGTCGCCGGCTGGCTGATCTACGGGGCCGGCCGGTCGGGGCAGGTCCGCGGCGGTGTCGTCGTGCCGCTCGTGCTCGCGGTGCTCGGCAGCGTCGCGATGCTGTTCGCCGCGCAGCGGGCCGGCAGCGAGGAATTGCAGGCATGGCGCGTCGAGATGGATCGAGAGATGGCGCACGATGCCGCACAGCGTCAGGCGAAACGGCAGGCGGCCGCGATCGACGCGCAGATCCGCGACGACGAGCAGCATCGTCCCGCGCCGGTGTCGGCCGAGCAGGCCGCCGGCACGGTCGTGCCTGTCGGCAAGTCGCCGTACGCGATGGTGCTCGGCGCAACCGGCAAGCGCCTGTACGTGACCGACATCGACGCGAACACGCTCGTCGTCGTCGACGTCGACCGACGCGCGGTCGTGCGCACGATCGCGGGCGAGCCGTTCAAGACGGGGCTCGACGGCTGCCCGGGCAATATGTGCCGCGGGCGCGGCGCGAGCGGCGTGTACGTGAGTCCGGACGAGCGCTACGCCTATGTCGCGTCGATGCGCGAGAACGGGCTCGTACGCATCGACCTGAACAGCGGGGCGATCGTCGACGGCGTGGCGCTTGGCCGGTTTCCGCGCGCGATCGTCGCGTCCGCGTCGAACGACAGGCTCTACGTGCTGAACAGCCTGGACGACACGATCTCCGTCGTCAGCCTCGCGCATTGGCCGCAGGTCGTCGCGACGCTGCCGCTCGGCGAGCACGACGCGGCGGGCGTCGAGTTCGGCCGGGCGCTGTCGATGTGGTTGTCGCCCGATGGCCGGCGACTGTATGCATACGCAATGCAGAAGAGCGCGATCGTTGCGTTCGATACGGCGACGAATGCGCCGGTCCAGACCTATCCGGTCGACCAGGATTTCATTCAGGCGACGCCGGGCGCGAACGGCGCGGGAACGTGGTTCTACAACGCGTCGGCGGTGCAGTGGCGCGACGCGTCGAGCCTCACCGCGCGCGGCAGCTATCCGGTCTGCCAGACGTCGATGCACGGCTTCGACGGCAACGGCGACGGCACGCTGATCGCGGTGACCGGATACGACGGCAAGCCGTTGCGCGTGATCAAGACCGCGACGCGCCGCACGGTCGGCGAATTTCCGGTCACGGCCGGCGTGTCGCAAACAATCTTCGCACCGGATCGCCGTACGCTGTTTGCCCTCGGCGCATCGGGCACGCTGTCGTTCCTGAGCATGGACCGTTCGCTCGACTACCTGCGGGACGATGGCGACGGCGAATTCCTGTGTGCGGTGTCCGCCGCGGACGGCACGGAGGACGGCGGCGAGTGACCGGGAGCGCGGCCCGGCGCGATGAACGCGCGCGGCAAATGCGTCCCGTGCCTCATCACGAAACCCGCAGAGCAAAGCACCATTTGTTGGTTCGGATTCGCCGCACGCGCTGATACGTTAGCGGCTTCGCGACGACACACTCCGTCGCGATGTTTTTCGAACCGGGCCGCCGCGCGATCCGCGGCGGCCTTCATAACAAATCAGGTCGTGCTCATGAAAATCAACACGCTCGCTGCGTGGCTCGTCGGGGTCGCGCTCGTTACCGCAGGCACCGTCGCGCATGCGGACCGTCTCGACGACATCAAGAAGGCCGGCGTGCTGCGCGTCGCGACGTTCGACAGCAACCCGCCGTTCGGCTATGTCGACGCGAAAAGCAACCGTATCGTCGGTCTCGACGTCGATTACGCGAAGGCGCTGGCCGACAAGCTCGGCGTGAAGCTGCAACTGCAACCGACCAACCCCGCGAACCGCATCCCGTTCCTGACGTCCGGCAAGGTCGACCTCGTGCTCGCGAATTTCACGATCACCGATGAGCGCGCGAAGCAGGTCGACTTCAGCATTCCGTATTTCTCGTCGGGCCAGCAGTTTCTCGCGAAGAAGGGCGTGCTGAAATCGGCCGACCAACTGAATGGCCTGCGCGTCGGCGCAGACAAGGGCACGACCAACGAGATCACGCTGCGCGAGAAATTCCCCAAGGCGACGATCGTCGCGTACGACGACACGCCGTTCGCGTTCGCCGCGCTGCGCGCCGGCAACGTGCAGGCGATCACGCAGGACGGCCCGAAGCTGATCGGCCTGCTCGCGAACGTGCCCGACAAGCAGAACTACGAGATCCCGGCGTTCACGATCTCGAACGACTACATGGGCGTCGGCGTGCCGAAGGGCGAGACGCGCCTGCTCGGCTTCGTCAACGACACGCTGAAGGGGCTCGAGGCGAACGGTCGCGCCGTGCAGATCTACGACGCATGGTTCGGGCCGACGACGAAAACGCCGCTCACGCGCATTTTCCGTATCGGCGACAAGACCTGAGCGGTCCCGCACGTGCGCCGCGATCGGCCTGAACATCGGCCGTGCGGCGCTTTTCGTTTTCATCAGAACGTGCGCTTCGTACGCACGCCACGGCATGCTCGGCTTGGCTCCCAAATATCTGTCCTGGCTCTGGCAGGGCTTCCTGCTGACACTCGGCCTCGCGGCCGCGTCGGCCGTCGCCGCGACCGTTGGCGGGCTAGTGCTCGCCGTGATGCGGCATGCGCGCGGCAGGGCGCCGTGCACGGTCGCCGCCGCATACGTCGTCGCGTTTCGCAACACGCCGCTGCTCGTGCAGTTGCTGTTCTGGTATTTCGGCGTCGCGTCGTTGCTGCCCGATACGTGGATCGCGTGGCTCAACGCGCGCCATGCGGTGAGCGCGGGCGCCTTCACGCTCGCGTGGCCGTCGTTCGAATTCGTCGCGGGCTGGGTCGGCTTGAGCGCCTATACGGCTGCCTTCGTCGCCGAGGAATGCGAAGCCGGCCTGCGCGGCGTGCGACGTGCGCAACACGATGCGGCAGCCGCACTCGGCCTCACGCCGATGCAGTCGCTGCGCTACGTGGTGCTGCCGCAGGCCGTGCGCATCGCACTGCCGCCGCTGTTCGGCCAATACATGAATCTCGTGAAGAACTCGTCGCTCGCGATGGCGATCGGCGTCGCCGAGCTGTCGTATGCGTCGCGGCAGGTCGAGACCGAAACGTTCAAGACGTTCGCCGCGTTCGGCGTCGCGACACTGCTGTACGTCGCGGCGGTGGCCGCGATCGAGGCCGGGGCGTATGCGGCCACGCAATGGCGCGACCGGCTCGGAGCGGGGCGCTGACGATGGACCTTTCGCTGCTCCTCTCCAATTTGCCGTACCTGCTCGTCGGCGCGTTTCCGGACGGCCCGCTCGGCGGCGCCGCGCTGTCGCTGCTGCTGGCGCTCGCGTCCGCGATCGCGTCGGCCGTGCTCGGCGTGACGCTCGGCGTCGCGATGGCGCTTGCACGCGGCCCGGCGCGCGTGCTGCTGCTCGCGTTCATCGGCTTCTTTCGCGCGATTCCGGTGCTGATGCTGATTTTCTGGACGTATTTCCTGGTGCCCGTGCTACTGCACATGGACGTGCCGGGGCTCGCGACGGTCGTGTGCGCGCTGGCGCTGATCGGCGGCGCGTATCTCGCGCATGCGGTGCATGCGGGGATCGTCGCGGCGGGCGACGGGCAATGGCAGGCCGGGCTGTCGCTCGGGCTCACGCGCTGGCAGACGGTGCGCTACGTGCTGCTGCCGCAGGCGATCCGGATCATGACGCCTTCGTTCGTCAACCAGTGGGTCGCGCTCGTGAAGGACACGTCGCTCGCGTATATCGTCGGCGTGCCGGAACTGTCGTTCGTCGCGACGCAGGTGAACAACCGGCTGATGGTGTATCCGGCGCCGATCTTCCTGTTCGTCGCGGTGATCTATCTGGTGCTGTGCACGTCGCTCGACGGCGCGGCGCGGTGGTTGTTGTCGCGTCGCCCGCGTGCGCAACGCGCGGCGCAGGCGACGGTCGAGTACACGGAACCGGCGCGGTGACGGTGCGCCGCCGCGCGCGGCGCGTGCGTCACGACGCCGAGTAGTGCGTGTCGAAGACGGCGCGCAGCGTCGACGGACCGGTGGCGAAATCGCCCCACAGCGGCCCGTCGTTCTGCGCGAACGCGAACGGCGTCGTACTGATCGACGCGAGGCGGAAGCGCCATTGAGCGGCTTCCTGGCGGAACGCGGTGAGCTGCATGTCGGACAGCGCCGTCTGCGCGCTCGCGAGCGTGACGAGCGGGTCGACCGGCTCGTTCGCGACACGCACCTCGAAATGCAGGTGCGGGCCCGTTGCGGCGCCGGTCATCCCGACCGAGCCGATGCGCTGGCCTTGCTTCACCGTTTCGCCGGTCTTGAGCCCGTGAGCGAACGCGGACAGGTGCGCGTAGTAAGTCGAATAGCCGTCCGCATGATCGACGATCACATAGCGACCGTAGCCGCCCGGATCCGTGCCGACGAACGACACGACGCCGTCGGCCGCCGCATCGACCGGCGTGCCGCTCGGCGCGGCTAGATCGACGCCCGTATGGAACGCCATCGCCTGCGACAGCGGATGGATGCGCTCGCCGAAGAACGAGCTGATGCGCGTCCACTTGACCGGCATCGTGAACGCGGCGGCTTCGAGCGGCGAGCCGTCGAGCGTGTAGTACGCACCGTGCTCGGCGCCCGGCGCGCGGAACCAGATCGCGCCGAACGTGCGCCCGGCGACGCGCAGCTCGAGCGCGGTGAGGCGCGGCGTGCCGTCGTTCGTGTCGAACGCGAGGCGGTAATAGTCGCCGCGCTGCGCACTCGCGCGCATCGCAACCTTGCCGGTGACGAGATCGCCGAGCTGGATACGCACTTCGGGCGGCACATCGAGACGGTTCAGTGTGTCGGACAGCGTGAGGTCGATGTCGCCCGCGCGCATCCCTTGCTGGTGTTCGGGCGACGCGAACTGGAACAGGCTCGCGTAGCCGAGCATGTCGTTGCGATGCGCGCTGAGCGGCGCGAACAGGCCCGGCTGCAGGCTGCGATCGCTGCGATCGACGTGTTCGTTGCGCTCGCCGATCGTGCGGGCGAGCTCGCTCGCCACGAAATGCTGCGCGGTGGGAAACGGCGTATCGGACAGCACGCGCTGCGGCAGCGCGGCCGTGCCCGAGTCGACGGCGCCCGGGAGTTGCGACACGGCCGGCAGCGCGGCGGCGAGGCCGAATGCGGCGAGGGCGCCGAGCACGGCGGCCGGCACGAGCGCGCGCACGGCGCGCTGCGCGCGACCGGGCGCGACGGCGTCAGGGGTTGCGACAGACTTGACCAAGGTGTCCACATCCAGGAAAGCGGTTCAAAGGGGTGTGGGCGGGGGCCGCCGGCGGCACATCGTCG